>JABUTQ010000422.1 GCA_021443605.1 Bacteroidales bacterium
ATTGTGTAAAAGCGACACAAAGGTAATGCTATTTTTTTAATCTGCAAATAAAATGTGTAAAAAATACATTAAATTGATTCGTTATTTGATTGAGCTCACGGTGAAGGGTGGAAAATCTTCTAACTCTTGCCCCCTCGTAATGATAAATAGTGACCCCTCCGAAAAATCGAGCTTCGGAGGGGCTTTTTTAATGGTCTTGGGAGGGGTCAATTTTGTTAATAATTATTTTATTGTTCCTCATAACATCTGAAGTTTGAGGCGAGGATAGGAAAAAAAATGTATCTTTGTGCCTATGTTAAAACAGGGACTTCAACTTAAACAGACGCAGAAACTCTCGCCGTTGCAGATTCAGACCATCAAGCTTCTGGAGTTGCCCACTCTTGAATTGGAGCAGAAGATTCAGAAAGAGCTTGAAGAGAATCCCGTACTCGACGAAGTCATTGACGATACTCCGGATGAAGACGGAAACGTATCAAAAGTCTCTATCAGCGAATATAGCAACGACAATCCTATCCCCGACTACAAACTTAAAATAAATAATCAAGGCAAAGACCTTAAGCCTCAATACAATACGTTTTCTGTACGTGAGAGTTTCCATCAAAGTATGGAGCTCCAGTTGGGGTATCTCCAGATAGACTCGCGCACAAGACAGATTGCGGGATTCCTTATCGGAATGCTTGATGATGACGGATATCTCCGCCGCGACCTTGAAAGCGTGGTTGACGATATCGCTTTCAATCTGAATATGGAGACAAGCGAGAACGAGCTTGAAAGCATTCTCAAGATTATTCAGGGATTTGAACCGGCCGGCATCGGGGCGAGAAATTTGAGGGAATGCCTTCTGCTGCAGCTTCAAAACAAAGAGCAAACGGAGCCCGTAAAGCTCGCAACTGCCATTTTGGAAGATTTCTTTGATGAATTTACCAAAAAACATTACAACAAGATTATATCAAAGCTTGAAATAGACGAAGACCGGCTAAAAAGTGCTATAACCGAAATAATCAAGCTCAACCCACGTCCGGGTGGACAGGTGGATGACTCGTATGTAGAAGAAGCTCAGCAAGTTGTTCCGGATTTTCTATTGGAGATAAAAGATGGAGAGCCTATTCTCTCAATGCCAAAATCATCAATACCGGAGCTTCGGGTAAACAAGCGCTATGCTGATATCCTCATCAATTCTGCCAATGCAACCACCAAGGCCGGCAAAGAGGCGGCAACTTTCGCAAAGCAGAAATTGGAGTCGGCAAAGTGGTTTATCGAAGCCATCAAGCAACGGCAGCGCACATTGTTCAATACCATGAGCGCAATTATAGAATTCCAGCACGATTTCTTTATCGATGGAGACGAGACCAAGCTTAAACCTATGGTTCTCAAAAACATAGCGGAGAAAACAGGGTTTGACATATCCACCATATCGCGCGTAGTAAACTGCAAATACATCCAGACGCACTTCGGGATCTATTCCCTCAAGTATTTCTTCTCGGAAGGTCTCGTGAACAGCTCCGGCGAAGAGGTATCCACCCGGGAAATCAAGAAGATTCTATCCGAAAGCATTGAAAATGAAGACAAAAGGAAGCCGCTTACGGATGAACAGCTCGTCGCTGAACTGGATGAGAAAGGGTATCAGGTGGCTCGCCGTACCGTTGCAAAATATCGCGAACAACTGAACATTCCGATAGCCAGACTTCGGAAAGAATTATAAAAAAACCGAGGGGATAAAGCAGAGTTTGCCGGTGTTTTAGCCTTTAAAAACCGAGCATGCGTAGCCATTTATTAGTCACACAATCTTTAATCGCATTTTGTACTTCAGTAGCTT
>JABUTQ010000307.1 GCA_021443605.1 Bacteroidales bacterium
GCATCGTTTATCTCGCGGTCACTCTTGCCAACGCCCGCATAAACCACCTTCATAGGGTCGAATCCGGAGGCCACGGCAAGTTTCACTTCATTTCCACTCACACAGTCGGCTCCAAGACCATAACTCTTTATTATCTCCAAAATACGGGGATCTGCATTGGCCTTCAAGGCATAATGGGCATTGTAGCCATACTTGTCAATTTGAGCCTTGTAAATATCAAGTGTTTGCCTAAGCAACTCAATATCATAATAATAGAATGGTGTCGGAATTGTCTTGAACGCCTCTATTGCCTTTGGGGTTATCATTTTTTTATAAAATTCTATCTTTTTCAAAGCTACAAATTTAAGGAAAAATCCTAAATTTGCGAATTCAAAATGACAATACACATAAATAAAACTTAATAAAATGGCAAAAGGTCCTATTTCAAATTTCATCACCCACAATTACCGCCACTTCAATGCGGCCACACTTGTGGATGCAGCTGTTGCTTTTGACGAGCATATCAATGCCGGCGGAAAGATGATGCTGGCAATGGCAGGTGCAATGAGCACTGCTGAGCTTGGCGTTTCTCTCGCAGAGATGATCCGTCAAGATAAATTCGCTATCGTTTGCTGCTCTGCAAACAACCTCGAGGAAGATATCATGAACCTCGTGGCACACTCTCACTACAAGAGAGTTCCCTATTATCGCGACCTCACTCCGGAGATGGAGAAAGAGTTGCTCGACAACCACATGAACCGCGTTACGGATACCTGCATCCCCGAAGAGGAAGCATTCCGCCGTCTTGAGCACCATTTGGTTGATATCTGGAACGAAATGAAGGCAAAGGGCGAGAGGCTCTTCCCCTGGGAAGTGATTTATCGTCTCCTCCGCAGCGGCGTTTTGGAGCAGTATTATGAGATTGACCCCAAAGACAGTTGGGTACTTGCAGCTTGCGAGAAAAACATCCCTATCATCGTTCCCGCCTGGGAAGATTGCACCACAGCAAACATCTACACCGCACACTGCATTCGCGGAGAGTTCGACCCCTCAAAGAGTATGGTAAAGAACGGTATCGAGACAATGATTTTCCTCACCGAATGGTATCGCGAAAATTGCGGTGGCAAAGGCGTTGGATTCTTCCAGATTGGCGGTGGCACAGCAGGTGACTTCCCTATCTGCGTAGTACCTATGATGGCTCAGGACCTTGAGTGGCCAGACGTTCCCCTCTGGGCATATTTCTGCCAGATCAGCGACTCCACCACTTCATACGGTTCATATTCGGGCGCCGTTCCAAACGAGAAAATCACTTGGGGCAAGCTCGACATCAACACCCCTAAGTTCGTGGTTGAGAGCGATGCCACAATCGTGGCTCCTCTGATGTTCGCCTACGTTCTGGGAATGTAATATCTCTCATTTTGATACTTAAAAAAGCCGGCCAAGATTTTCCTGACCGGCTTTTTCCATTATAATTAAACCAACTACTTGATTGCTTTATTCAAGAAAGCGATAAATCCCTCAATATCAAGGTCGTAGGCCCTTGTGGCGATAGTCGAGCCATCATTTGAGTCTATAAGGACATAATAAGGCTGGGCATTTACGTTGTAATCCTTGTTCATCCTGTATGTGTTTATCTTGCCGATTGTCTTGAAGGTCTTTCCGTTTTCAACAATCCAATCTGCCTCATCCACAACGGTTTTGTCATCACCATAAAGTTGGATAATCACAAATTTCTCCTTCATCAGTTTGTGGACGCGGGGATCACTGAATACGCGGGCCTCCATTTCACGGCAGTTCACACATCCCGCACCGGTAAAATCCACGAACACCGG
>JABUTQ010000041.1 GCA_021443605.1 Bacteroidales bacterium
ATCTATTCCGTCGCCCTCGAGTTCGATGCTCAAAAGCGTGGAATGACGAGATACAAGGTCACAAAAATCTCATTGTGATTTCACTACAAAAAATTAAGTGTAAATCTACGACAACCTCTTGGTGATGCAGGTGACGTGGAAGGAGCGGGTTTCGTCGCTTTTTTGGATGTATCCCTCCAGGACGAGGTCGCACTCTGCAGGGATTTCAAGATCTTGAGTAAAGCATTCTGCCACTACCACCGGCAGGTTGCAGTCGAGACCTGTGGCAAGGAATGCATCGATATTTTCGTTGTTGGACAGCCCCGCGATATTCACAATCTCAGGCCGACAGCCATAACAGAGGGCTAACGGCATCCGATGGGTGCAACTTTCAATATCCTTCTCAAGAATATCCCGCGGTTCGATGGTTCCGCACTCTTTGCCTGTAACGCTAAAATGTCCCTTTGCAAAGCGGAACGTGTTGAATGTCTGTGATTTCCAAATAATTATACAATCTTTATCGGTCCCTTCCGCGTCTGTTTCAAAATTGATTACACGTTTTACCGATTCGTGGCACAACGCTGCCTTGCGTGTCTTTTTCGGCGCATATTCCTTGCGGAGAGATTTTGTCAGAAATTCGGAAAGTTTCTGATCGAAACTCTTTTCAGAGTGGGTATGCTCTTTTTTCAAAAATCCGAGTATGCTCATATCTGTCAGTTTTTTTGTGAAGATGCTCCGTCGATGTCTTGCTATTTGAGCAAGTTAAGCCCCGCAGCCTCGGCGACAAGATAAACGATTGACTTAAAGACGATTCCTCCGTTCTTTGAAAGGCCAATCTCACAAGTGCGACTGGTGGCGTATCCGATTTCGCAGTCACTGACTTGTCCGCGAAGCATCCTCAATCCATAATCATTCAATTCGGGGTTTGTAAACCCGTGGTCGCCGGCGAATCCGCAACAGTTGCTGTCAACCACCACAACTTCGGTGGCACATTGGCGGGCAATATCTGCGAGAGTTGTGTCAACGCCGAGCTTCTTTGCGGAGCATACTGCAAAAATCGCAACTTTTCTGTCGAGTTTCTTCAAAGATATCTTTCCAAGGATAAATTCCTTTATGAATTCGGCTGGTTCATAGAGCTTTAGCTCTCCGTCCATATTGGTGTGCATCGTGTATAGACAGGGGCTGGTATCGCACAAGATGGGATATTTCCCGTTTTCAGATGCTTCAATGAGGGCTGCTTTAAGTTGGTCGGATGCCCTCTTACCCGCTTCGACATATCCCTTGCTCGAGAATGCCATACCGCAACAGAGTTTGTCCATATTTTTAGGATATATGACTTGATATCCGCAGTGCACAAGCAATGCTTCCGTCATCTTCGTCAGCTCTTTTTCCTTGCAATAGGCTCGGCTTGTGCCCATACTCCTCGATATGCAGGATGGGAAATAAACCACTTTTTCCGGCCTGTTTTCCGTGGTGATATGGTCAATCTTGTCTGCACCGGTCGGCATATATTCGTTCCATTGGGGTATGGTTTTGAACGATATCGTCCTCATTCCTGTTGCGAGGGCTCCGAATATTTTCTTTCCAACGACAACTCTCATTCCGTTGACGAATTTCAGACCGCCACGGGCAAAAGAAGTGAGCCCCTCCATATGTGCCTGTATGTATTCAGCCCTCTTTTCTCCCTTTGTCGAGTGACTTTCGTGGCGAAGCTCTTTCATCAGCTTGCCGGCATCGGCCTTGACGGGGCAGTGCAGGTTGCAGAGGCTGTCCGTTGCACAGGACAAGGTGCCGGCATATTTGTATTTCTGCTGCATCTC
>JABUTQ010000345.1 GCA_021443605.1 Bacteroidales bacterium
TCATTCTGAACGAAGTGAAGAATCTCCACGAGTTGAGGTATGCGGTGAGATCCTTCGCTGACGCTCAGGATGACGAAAACTGACGCTCAGGATGACACGCGAGACCTTACTGCAGATTTTTCGCGAGCAGCTCGAGTTGTCTTACAACTTCTTGTTTTACAGTTGTTTTGATGGTGACAACCGGCTCAAAGAAGGTGATGTCCTTGAAAGTCTCCAGATGTGCTTTCATCTTCTTGGCGGCCATCGGGGCCCAAGAACCATTTTCTATAATTGCCACCTTGCGGTTTTTGTATCCCTTGGCTTCGAGATGGAGCAGGAACTCTTCCATCTTTGTGAACAATCCGCCATCGTAAGTGGGAGCGGCGAGGACCATCCTGTCGTAGCGGAAGGCATCTTCCACAGCTTCTGCGATGTCGCAGCGGCTGAGGTCTGTGATTGCAACCTTCACCCCTTTGTCCGAAAGCATCCCCTCAAGCATTTCAGCTGCCTTTTTCGTGTTGCCGTGCATAGAAGCGTAAGCGATGAAAACCCCTTGAGTTTCAGGAGCATATTGACTCCATGTGTCGTATAGGCCGAGATAATATCCGAGATTTTCATCGAGAATCGGTCCGTGGAGCGGGCAAATGGTATTAATACCGAAAGCGGAAAGTTTCTTGAAAAGTGCCTGCACCTGTGCGCCATATTTCCCCACAATGTTGAAATAGTATCTTCTTGCTTCACACGCCCAGCCGTCACCTTCATCTTCTTTGCAAAGAGCTCCGAATTTGCCGAAAGCATCTGCGCTGAAAAGTGTCTTGGTGGTTGATTCATAAGACATTATCACTTCCGGCCAGTGCACCATCGGGGCATTGACGAATGTGAGGTTGTGCTCCCCGAGTGAGAGTGTGTCACCTTCCTTCACTGCAATAATCTTTGATGAAAGGTCGCTTTCGAAAAACTGCCCAATCATCCCCGCCGCCTTTACCGAGCATACGATTCTGGCCTCTGGATATCTGAGTGCAAACTTTTCCACATTTGCAGAGTGATCCGGCTCAAGGTGTTGAACTATTATATAATCGGGTTTCCTGTTCCCGAGAATTGTCTCTATGTTGCGGAACCATTCGTCGCCGGCCCTTTTATCAACACTATCCATCACGGCAATCTTGTTGTCGAGAATCACGTATGAGTTGTAACTTACTCCGAGAGGAATAGGGTATTGTCCTTCGAAAAGGTCAAGTGTGAGGTCATCGACGCCTGCGTAAACGATATTTTCTGAAATCTTCTTCATAACTTATGATTTAATCGCGCAAATTTACGAAAAAAAAGCACCAAAGCCGAAAATATTGACAATTGTCGAAAAACAAGCTGTGAAAAGTGGAAAAATGTTATTTGTTCAATCCACTTTTATTTTTCTGTTAAATTTTGGTAAACTTTTGAATAACAATATTATAAATATTTTATGATTTGTTTTAATTCCACATTTGAAATATTATGCGAAATATTTAGATAAAAAATATCTAATTTTATCTTTGGAATTACTATATGAAACTGAAAAGGGTAAAATACTACATTTTTGTTGTTTCTGCCGTCATCTTTTGCGGATGTACGACGGCAAAACTCGATATTCCCGAGCTTGTCCAATTGGATTCGATGCTGGAGAGGAGGGATTATTACCAAGCTATGTTCAATGAAAGAATAGCCAGTTTGCAGGGGCTCCTTTCAGAGACAGCAGATCCTATAGGCAAGTATAACATCACCATTGCAATTGCTGACAATTACCAGGCAAACAATTACGATTCTACAAT
>JABUTQ010000087.1 GCA_021443605.1 Bacteroidales bacterium
TTCAAAGCTCGAAGGGATTGCTGTGAATGACCCCGAGAATGCCGACGGAAACGTTCTGCACAAAGACGAAAAAGGATACTATGCACTCGTGGCCACCACCCGTCCCGAAACGATTATGGGAGATACAGCAATGTGTATCAATCCCAAGGACCCCAAGACCCAGTGGCTCAAGGGAATGAAGGTAATTGTCCCTCTTGTGGGGCGTGTGATTCCTGTCATTGAAGACAGATATGTTGATATAGAGTTCGGTACGGGCTGCCTCAAGGTGACCCCCGCACACGATGCAAATGACTATATGCTCGGCAAGACACACAATCTCGAATCCATCGACATTTTTAATCCAGATGCAACAATATCGGAACAATCTCCTCTCTATGTAGGGATGGACCGCTTCGCCTGCCGCAAACAGATTGCAAAGGATCTCGAAAGTGCAGGGCTGCTCGAAAAAGTTGAGGATTACAAAAACAAGGTGGGATATTCCGAAAGGAATGCCGACACCGTAGTGGAGCCCCGTCTGAGTCTTCAGTGGTTCTTGAAGATGCAGCATTTCGCAGATATAGCACTGCCGCCTGTAATGAACGACGACATAGTGTTCTATCCTCCCAAGTATAAAACCACTTATAAAAACTGGCTTGAAAACATTCAAGACTGGTGCATCTCCCGCCAACTCTGGTGGGGACACCGTATCCCGGCATACTATTATCCTTCAAATGAGGAAGATAACTATGTTGTTGCATTGACGGTGGAAGAGGCTTTGAAGAAAGCGAAGGCAAAGACAGGCAACAACGCCCTCACTCTCGATGACCTCACTCAGGACGAAGACGCACTCGACACCTGGTTCTCATCTTGGCTTTGGCCAATCTCACTCTTTGACGGAATCAATAACCCCGGCAACAAAGAGATTAGCTACTATTATCCAACCGCAGACCTTGTCACAGGGCCGGACATCATATTCTTCTGGGTGGCAAGGATGATTATGGCAGGATATGAATATCAGGGAGATATGCCGTTCAAACACGTCTTCTTCACCGGTATCGTACGCGACAAACTCGGCCGCAAGATGAGCAAGCAGCTCGGCAATTCGCCCGACCCTCTGAATCTTATTGAAGAATATGGAGCAGACGGAGTCCGTTTGGGAATGCTCTTGTGCACCTCTGCCGGCAACGATATCCTCTTCGACGAAAGCCAGGTGGAACAAGGACGCAACTTCTGCAACAAGATTTGGAATGCATACCGCCTCGTAAAAGGGTGGATCGTTGCCGATACCGCACAAAGCAGCTCGGCTGCAATCGCAGTGGAGTGGTTCCGCAGCAAGCTCAACCAGACAATCGAGACCGTTGACGACCATTTTGAGAAATACCGCATTTCAGATGCCCTGATGGCTATCTACAAACTGTTCTGGGACGATTTCTGTGCCTGGTATCTCGAACTTGTAAAGCCTGCTTTCGGACAGCCTATAGACAAGTTGACTTACGATGCCACCATCGGATTCTTTGACACACTGCTCCGCATCCTCCATCCGTTTATGCCGTTCATCACTGAAGAGCTTTGGCAGAACATTGCAGAGAGAAAAGCAGGGGAGACCATAATGCTTCAGCCGACCGTCCGCAGCAACGGATACGATAACGCCCTAATCCAAGACTTCAACCTCGCTGCCGGTGCAGTTGTGGAAATCCGCGCGATACGCCAATCGAAAGGAATATCTCCAAAAGAGCCTCTTGCATTGAAAATCAAAGGATTATATTCAGAGAAGGTTTCTCCCGTAATCACTAAGATGGGCAA
>JABUTQ010000040.1 GCA_021443605.1 Bacteroidales bacterium
AAAGGGGCTCTCGGATGCCTTGTGATTCACAATACGGCCGCCGCATCGTACGGTTTTCAGGTGTGCCGTGCCTCGCATATGCAGAAAAACATCTCGATGGTGAATGAGAACGACAACACTGATGCGATGGGAATGTGTGGCTGGATTGCCGAAGATGCCGTGCGTAACATCTTCAAATCGTGCGGATTGGATTACGATAAGGCTGCAGACGAGGCCAAGAAGCCTGGATTCAGGAGCTATGTCCTCAAGGCAAAAATGAAGGCAGTGCTCAATATCGATGCCGAGATAGGGGAGACCTGCAACGTGATTGGTGTCCTTCCCGGCACAGACCTCAAGGATGAATGCGTCGTGATGACTGCACATTGGGATCATTTCGGTATCGGTGAGCCGGTGGCCGGTGACTCCATCTACAACGGAGCGAGCGACAATGCGAGTGGCGTTGCTGCGATTATGCTTCAGGCACGCAAGTTTGTCAATTCTGATTTCAAACCTCGCCGTTCTCTCGTTTTTGCAGCCGTTACGAGTGAAGAGGGTGGGCTTTTGGGAAGTCAATGGTATTGCGAACATCCTCTGTTCCCGTTGTCAAAGACTGCGGCCAATATCAACATAGACGGAGCCGCTCCACAATCGAAGACTCATGATATCGTGGTTCGTGCAATGGGCAAGAGCGATCTGGATGATTTGGTGAGGATTGCTGCCTCTGCCCAAGGGAGATACCTCCGTGTGATGAACGAGGATACGGGTGGATATTACTATCGTGCGGATCATTTCAATTTCTGTAAGAAAGGGGTACCGGCTGTACTTGCAGGTGGAGGTAATGATCTGATAGACAAGACAAAACAAGATAAGAAGACTTGGAGGAACACATACCACCAGCCGACTGACGAATATTCTGAGGACTGGGATCTCGAAGGCTCTATGGTGAATCAGAATTTCTACCACGCCATCATAATGATGATTGCCAATAAGGACGAGATGCCAAGGTGGACGTCAGATTCCGATTTTCAGCGCCAGAAAGACGAATAAGCCAGTCATCCTGAGCGGGTTCAGTCATCCTGAGCGGGTTCAGTCATCCTGAGCTGGTTCTGTCATCCTGAGCGAAGCGAAGGATCTTTTCGCACAGCACTTTCGTGGAGATTCTTCGCCTGCGGCTCAGAATGACCACTCGTCATCCTGAGCGTGTTAAGTCATCCTGAGCGGGTTCCGTCATCCTGAGCGAAGCGAAGGATCTTTTCGATTTAAAACAAAAAAGGACGCCGAAGCATCCTTTTTTGAGCGGAAAACGGGTCTCGAACCCGCGACCTTCGGCTTGGGAAGCCAACGCTCTACCAACTGAGCTATTTCCGCGATTGGGGAGCAAAGGTATGTTAATTTTATGAAAATACAAAATAAGGGCCGCAGAATCGCGGCCCTTATTTACAATTTTTGTCACAGCTTCTTATTTGATCATCTTGGCTCCGGGGAGCTTCTTGGCCTGGCTGGCCGCATCACCCACAACCACAAAAATCATATTGTCGGGATTGAGATATTTCTCTGCAAGGGATTTGATCTCATCGAGGGTAACGTCCTTTACAACCTGCTCCTGCCTGATTACAAAATCTTCGGGAAGATTGTTAAGTTCAATTGCCCTGAGCATACCGACAAGGCTCTGGCTGGTTTCGAAAGCCGATGCATTTGCACGGAGCATAGATGCCTTCACGTCATCGAGTTTCTCCTGTGTGAATTCGGGACCGAAAGTCTTGAAGATATCCTTGAACAGATC
>JABUTQ010000239.1 GCA_021443605.1 Bacteroidales bacterium
GCCAGATGGCTTTTCAATATCCAACCTGAAAACATAGAGGTGGTCATCCACCCCCAGAGCATTATACACTCGATGGTGCAGTTCAAGGACGGGGCGGTAATGGCACAACTCGGTTCTCCCGATATGAGGATTCCCATCCAGTATGCGCTCGCATACCCCAAGAGGGAGTGTCTCAATTCCGAAAGAATCGATTTTGCGAAACTTGCCCAAATGACGTTTTTCAAGCCCGATTTGGAAAGATTCCCCTGCCTCGGTCTCGCCTACAAAGCCCTCTCTGCCGGTGGAAATATGACCTGCATAATGAACGCCGCCAACGAGATGGCGGTAAAGGCGTTCCTGAACAGCCAAATCAAGTTTGGTGAAATTCCGCAAGTCATTTCAGAGACTATGGAACGGGCCGGGTTTATGGCAAATCCCTCGTTTGAAGATATTTTTTGCACGAATTTTGAAGCGGCTCAAATCGCTTCTGATTATATAAAATCATTGTAACTATGGTAATTTTCATAAAAGTCATACAGGTAATTTTCGCCCTTTCATTATTGGTGGTGGTGCACGAATTCGGGCATTTCTTATTCGCCAAATTGTTCAAAATCAGGGTAAACAAATTCTATTTGTTCTTCAATCCTCAATTCTCGTTGATGAGGGTGAAGAACATCGGCGGGAAGTTGAAATTCAAGTTCTTCGCCAAGAATGTTCCCGACGAAGATCCGAAGCTCTACCTCGACACCCTCCCCGATGACGATTGGAGAAAGTATCCGGACAACACCGAATATGGTATCGGCTGGCTCCCTTTCGGAGGATATTGCGCAGTTGCCGGAATGGTGGATGAGACTATGAACACCGAGATGCTAAAGCAAGAGCCGCAACCATGGGAATTTCGCACAAAAAAGGCATGGCAGCGATTCCTGGTGATGTTTGGAGGGGTATTTTTCAATATAATTCTTGCGATAGTCCTTTATGCCGCCATCCTCAATACTTGGGGAGAAAGCTACCTGAAAAATGAAAATGCGATTTATGGAATTGCCACAAATGACCTCTCATATGAGATGGGGTTCCGTGATGGAGACCGCATCCTGAAAGTCGGAAATGTAGTGCCCGACAACTTCAATATGATTCAGATTGAGCTTATCCGCTCTCAGGCCGAGACAGTTACGGTGCTGCGTGGAAAGGACACCATTGTAATTGACATAGACCCTGTCTATATTCCGGCAATGCTCAACTCTCCGGGGATGTTCTCATTATCATATCCTTTCGTGGTAAGTGAAGTGCCTGAGGATTCATATAACGCCGGCGCGGGGCTTATGGCGGGAGATAAATTCGTTGCAATCGACTCGGTATCAATGATTTTAGTACAAGAGATTCAAAAAGCGCTCGCTGCACGAAAAGGGCAGGATATAGTAGCTACAGTATCAAGGGACGGAAACCTCACGGACATCCCGTTGAAAGTCGATACGGCAGGTCATATCGGGGTGCTGTTGGAGTCTGATCTGACACAGTTCTTCACCTTGACAAACAAGGAATACAACTTCTTCTCAGCAATCCCCGCCGGAGCCGTGAAGGCATACGATTATATCAAGGGATACGTTAAAGAACTCGGTCTGATTTTCACCCCTAAAACTCAGGCATACAAGTCTGTAGGCAGCTTCATATCTATCGGCAAGATATTCCCGGGCACTTGGGACTGGTATCGTGTCTGGACCATCACGGCGATGCTCTCGATTATGCTCGCAGTGCTCAACATCATCCCCATCCCGGG
>JABUTQ010000399.1 GCA_021443605.1 Bacteroidales bacterium
TGATGTCACTTTGCTCGATGGACAGCCAAAGCCTCTTGCTGCAGGGCATTATATGGATAATGTCAACAATATCTATCCTGAGTTTACTTACTTTACGGATGATTTCGATTGTGCAGTGGTCTCCATTGCTGAAATGTCTCAGAGGCTTTTTATGCGCAACGGTACCAAAAACGACTGGTATTGCCTGTGTCTCAATGAATATGCCCTCGGATGGGATGCCGAGCACCCTATTTTCAAGGGGCCTTTTGAGGTGAAGATTGTGCCCGAAGATCGTCCTACACCCGAAACTGCACGGGAATACCCGGGCGGGACAGATCTCCCCGAAACTACTCCGATGTTTCAAGTTCACGAAAAGGGGAGCAGGGTAGGAATGGTTTCACGCCCGTGGGGGTACCTCGATTCTCCTGAAACTGAGATAATTTCAGGGGGCGAAAGTTCAAAATCGATAGATGCTGTGGCAATCAGCCGTCACGCAAATATGTTCCATTGGGGCTTTGTGGGCAATCCCGAAAAGATGACGCCTGCCGGAAGAAACCTTTTTGCAAATGCAATCGTTTATGCCGCTAAATTCAAGGGACAGAAGCCAATAGCACGCAAACTGAACGAAAGGGTTGCCACTTCGTACGACGTCAAACAGCAGATGTCATATTATACCGAAGATTTTTATAATATGTACAAATCGGCTCAGGAGAATGCTTGGAAGGCAATTCTCAAGATGAAAGAAGAAATCAAGGCAAAGAAGGATGCCGGTGAAACCCTCACGAGGGACGACGAGATGATTCTCAATATGCCTCCGTATAACGTGATTTCCCGTGAACAATTCGTGCAAAGGATGCTTCCTGCGCAGTTTGCTCTTTATGGCACTGATTATGAGCGCTATGCGGAATATTTCGCCGGCAATGACGGCTATTATTTCGATGACAGGGCACAGGGAAATGTGGTTGTTGATGAAGATGCAAAGGCTCTTGGTATTAAGGTGGGAGATATCCGTCTGATAGAAAAGGCGATAGAGCTTCTCGGAGACAAATCGTCCGCAGAGATGGGGCAGAGGATTCTCAACCGATACACTCTTCGCAAGTTCAGAACTCAGGAAGAGTGGAAAGAGTGGTTTGCATCCAACAAAAACAAGATTTTCTTCTCCGAGAGCGGTGGATGGGTATATCTTGTCAACACCACAGAAGAGGGAGAGAATGACTATCGCAATTGGCGTAACTATTTTACTCTCAACGTAGAAAGCCTCAAGATTGCAGAAGCTACCTCTTCTCAGAATCCCGTTTCTTTCTCTGCCGAGGCACAAACTTTGCTTCAAGGTGAAATCAGACTCGTGCTGAAAGCCCATATCCAACCCACATATCATATTTATGGTTATGTCTCTAAAGATGAGCCATTTATCGCGACAAAGGTTGAATTTGTGCTTCCGGAAAATTGCCATAAGATTGGAGATGTCAAGGCTTCGGACGGACAGCCAATGGGGACAACCGGCACTGTTATTTATGAAAACGAAGCGGAATACAGTCAGATTTTCTATGCGTCGGAGCCCGTGAAAGTTGAATGCAAGGTGTCTTACCAATGCTGCAACGAGAGCATCTGCTTTCAGCCTAAAGATGAAACTTTTACATTTACTGTCAATCCCTATAAGGGTAATGGAAATAATTAATATCCTGATATGAAAAGAATTACAATAATTATCGCTTTTGCTCTCCTTGCCATCTCGTGCGGCAGGGAGAATGGAAAGGCAATCTTGATTGGAAACAT
>JABUTQ010000115.1 GCA_021443605.1 Bacteroidales bacterium
GGCATCACCAAGAAAAACCTCAAACGGGGACAATGGAGATTCCTCGAAGAGAGCGAAGTGAATATGTTAAAGATGGGGGCTTGGCAATAAATGGCTGAAACCAAGCACAAATCCGGCTTTGTAAATATCATCGGCAATCCCAATGTAGGAAAATCCACGCTGATGAACGCCCTTGTCGGGGAGAAACTCAGCATCGTGACTGCAAAAGCCCAGACCACCCGTCACCGCATTATGGGAATCGTGAACGGCGACGATTATCAAATCGTGTTCTCCGACACCCCGGGAATCCTGAAACCCTCCTACAAGCTGCAGGAGAGTATGATGAACTTCGTGGACACCGCAATCGGAGATGCCGACATAATCCTCTATGTAACTGACGTAGTGGAGAAAAGCGATAAGAATCAGGAATATGTCGAGAAACTGAATCTTCTCACCTGCCCTGTAATCATAATCATAAACAAGATTGACAAAAGCAACCAGGAAGAGGTGGCCGCAATAGTTTCGAAATGGCACGAAAACGTGCCCAAGGGGGAAATCATCGTGGCATCCGCATTGGAAAAATTCAACGTTGACACCATTCTCAGCAAGATTTGCGAGCTTCTTCCGGTGAGCCCTCCGTGGTACGACAAAGATACTTTCACCGACAAGAGCCTTAGGTTTTTCGCATCAGAAATCATTCGCGAGAAAATATTGGAAAATTATTCGAAGGAAATTCCGTACTGCACCGAGGTGGTGATTGAAGAGTTCAAGGAGGGGAGCGAAAGATATGACATCCGTGCCGTAATCAACGTTATGCGCAACTCCCAAAAGGGAATCATAATCGGGAACAAGGGGGCAGCGCTGAAAAAGACCGGCACCCAGGCGCGCATCGCAATGGAAGATTTCTTTGAAAAGAAGGTGTTCCTGCAGATGTTCGTAAAAGTTGAGCCCAATTGGCGGCAAGACAGACAGATGCTTCGCAGATTCGGATATATCCAAGATTAATCTAACAATCTGACAAACAAAAATTTAACACATAAAACTTCATGGCAGACGAGAACAACAACATAGGGAAAGAGCAACAGGAGAACCAGAAATTCGGAAAAATTCTTGCAGCGGGGGAGAATAAATACAAGCTTCCCGGAATGTTCAAGGATTGGTTTCTTGATTATGCTTCGTATGTGATGCTCGACCGCGCCGTGCCATATATCGAAGATGGTTTGAAGCCGGTGCAAAGGCGCATCCTCCACGCCCTCAAGATAAATGAAGACGGCCGCTATCACAAGGTAGCCGGAATCGTCGGCGATACGATGAAGTTTCACCCCCACGGAGACGCATCCATCAAGGATGCCCTTGTGGGGATGCAGCAGAAAGAGCTCCTGATTGACGGACAGGGCAACTGGGGAAATATCCTCACGGGAGACGATGCAGCTGCGATGCGTTACATCGAGGCGAAGCTGAGTAAGTTTGCTCTTGAAGTTGTATATAATCCAAAAATCACGGAATGGATTCCTACCTACGACCGCGCCAACACTGAGCCGGTATGCTTCCCCGTGAAATTTCCTCTCCTGCTGGCACAGGGGACAAAGGGAATCGGAGTTGGACTCAAGATTCTGATTCTCCCCCACAATTTCAACGAGCTACTGGATGCTTCGATAGATGTTCTCAACGGCAAGGAGATAGTCCTTTATCCCGATTTCCCCACAGCCGGCATTGCAGACTGCAGCAAATACCAGAGCGGAATGCGCGGAGGAAAAGTGAA
>JABUTQ010000418.1 GCA_021443605.1 Bacteroidales bacterium
TTAGGTATTTCTATTGGAGACCATATCCTTCCTGCTGAGGGAAGATATATGTTTCTGCTTTCCAGGTACTCCAGTTATCGTGAGCTCTCACTGCATTAGGAACGGTTCCTGACAGTTTGTTGCCCTGTACACGAAGTTGTTTGCATCCTGCAGGGAGTGTGGCATACGATTCAGGAATGTTGCCGGTGAAACTGCAGTTGTAAAGGTGAAGACTGAATGTAGCGGCAGAACTCTTTACACGGCCGAGGGAAGCAGGCAGCGGACCTGTGAGTTCGGTGTTGCCGTAAAGCATCAGAATCTTGAAGTTGTTCTGATATTTGTCAAAGAGGTCGGGTATTTCACCTGAAAGATTGCAACTGAATGCCATCAGTTCCTGCATACTTTCGCAGTCGAAAATGCCTGCCGGGATAGTGCCTGAGATGCTTGTGTTTGAAAGATTGAGGCGGAACAGTTTCTTTAGTGCCCCGATTTCATTAGGAATGGAACCGCCGAAATCTTTGTTTCCGAGCATTGTGATGTAGGTCATTTCTTTCCAGTTGGCTATCTTGGCACTGAAAGAACCTGTCACGAAGTTGTTCGAAAGGTCAAGAGTCTGGAGTTTGGTCAGGTTGTAGATCGATTCTGGAAGATTGCCTTTGACACAGTTTGTGCCGAGACCAAGGTAGAGAAGTTCATCCATGGTGCCAATCTCTTCCGGAAGCTGCCATTGAGTAAGTGTGATTACTTTAGTCCCGAATTTAAGGGTGTCCACGCGCCCTTCCTCATTTACACCGATTCCATACCAGGTTGAATATGGGGTGGTGAGATCCCATTTGTTCTTGGCCCAGTTGGCTCCATCAGATGCATTGTAAAAAGCTATAAGTGCAAGAGAATCTGTGTATGCTGATGGTTTGCCGGCTTCCTGTTCGAAAGTTACCTCAACCGATGCGCCTGAAGCTGTTTCTGTGATGGTCAAAACACCTTTGCGGGTTTGGAGGTTAAGTTGTGTTGCGGCTGAAACAGTGATCTCGCCATCTCCTTCTCCTGAAGTCTTATCAAGAGTCATCCACGATTTTCCCTCGTCATTAATGACAGCAGTCCAGGCTACATTTGAAGATATTGCCACTTTATAGTCGGCCCCGAGGGCAGGGCAGGCGATGTTTGATTGGTTGGCATTGATATACGGAACCTTTGCTTTCTGAGTTACTTTAACACTTTTTACAAGGGTCCCTCCAGCGGTGAATGTAAGAGTGGCTTCCGGAGCTGTAAGAGAAGTGTTTTCACCGGCGGTGACAGTTACCTGACCGTTCCCGTTGCCGGCAACAGGGGTGACGGTGAGCCATGCGCCGTTGCAGGTTACTGTCCAATCGGTGTTGGAGGTTACGGAGAAGGTGCCGTTGCCCCCTTCCAGTTCGAGTGTGATGTTGGCAGGGGAAATCTCAAGTTGAGGGATGATTTCCTTCTGGCAGGCGGCCAGAGTCGCCAGAGCCGCGAAAATTGCGGCGATAGATTTGATGGTTTTCATTGTATGATTGATTATTAAATGAGATTATTTGTAATATTTATGGTGTAATTTATTGATTTCTAATAATTTGCTTTATGGATTCAACTCGTTCCCTGTATTCTTCGTAAGGGATGATACCCTGCTTTCTGACTCTCTCTGGCAGATAGTTGCCTTCAAGGTCTTTAATTATGGATTCCTTGCCTGATACCACGATTTTCCTGAGGTCTTCAGCTGTTTCGGGGGTGACTCCGGGCGAT
>JABUTQ010000236.1 GCA_021443605.1 Bacteroidales bacterium
TCCTCAAGATAAAGAGAATAAACTTGCTTGTACTGTTTTTCAGTAAGTTGCAATTCTTTTTCCAGCCTCTTGGCCTGGGCTTCCGCCATTTGCTTTGCAGAAGGCCTTTCCTGCATTTGAGGTTGTTGTTCTACTTGTGCCGAGCACAAGAATGGCATCCCCATAAGAATCAATGAGATGGCCACTGATGAAAATAATTTGTTTGACATAGTGAATGGGTTTAAACGTACCGCGGCTTTTCAAATTATATGCCATTTGGAGAGGTATTTTAGATGATATTGTTGCTTCAGATTCTGATTGTGAGAATTTCGTTGAGGTCTGACAGATAGTTGCCGCTTTTGTGCTCGCTCTTGGGGTGCCAGAGAAGCGAGGGCTCTCCCTCGGCGGCAAGGCGGACGGTTTTCAGCCCGTAATGGTGGTTCAGCCTATCGATTCCCTCCATAAGGAGATTCCTTTCGGGACGATTTTGTATTCTGTCGAAGATGTCCTGCTGGATGTATGATGCATCCGTGATTTCTCCGAGAATCACTCCTGCCTTCTTGTAATGGATGCCATCCCTGTAGATTGCTTTCAGAGCCTTTGTCGCCGCCGTCGTGATTTCGATGGTGTCGGAAGTCGGCATTTCAAGTGTTACCGTCGTACCGTTGCAGTATTGGGGGAGATCCTCACGGAATCGGTTGCTCAGGATGAACACCGTGACAGACGATGCTGCCGAACGCTGGCCGCGGAGCTTGTTGGCACAGCTTGCGGCAAAGTCTGACACTGAGGCCTTTAGCGTATCGAAGTCTCTGATCATCTCTCCGAAACTCCTGCTGGTGCAGATACTCTGCTTCTGCACCTTTTCGGACGTGTCGATGCAGGGGATGCCGTTCAGCTCTTTCCAGGTCCGGACGGTGGGGAGTGGGAACCGGCTTTTCACCCAGCTCTCCTTCTTGTCCGCAAATTGTAACGGAGTAGTTATGCCATAATAATTGAGCTTTGCCAGTGTCTGCCGTCCGATGCCCCAGACATCGGCGAGGTCGAATAGTTCCAGCGCCTTTCGCCTTTTTTCTTCCGAATCAATCATACAGACAGAGCGGTAGCCTTTGAATTTCTTGGCGAATTTGCTGCCCACCTTTGCCAGTGTCTTGCTTGGCGCAATCCCCACACTGACAGGAATATCTGTATAGAGCCGTATCTTCTCGACCACGCCTCTCATATAGTCGGTGAGATTATAATGCCTTTCATAGCCGTCGAGATAGCAGAAGCTCTCGTCAATGCTATAGTTTTCAACGTGGTGAATATCAGAGCGAAGGATATTGATTACCCGCTTTGACATCGCGGCGTAGAGGTACATGTTTGTGGAGAAGATTGTCACATTGTTGCGCTCCACGATGTCTTTCATCTTGAAAATCGGGTCGCCCCGATGCAGACCTATCGCCTTGGCTTCAGGCGTGAGTGCGACGATGCAGCCATCGTTGCACGACAGCACACAGACGGGCTTGCCGTTCAGCCCGGGATGAAACACCTTCTCCACGGAGCAGAAGAAACTATTGCAGTCAACGAGTGCAATCATCTGGATTTGTGGATGATATAAGTTACGACTCCCCAGATGCTGAAATCGTCTCCGTCCGTGATTCTAATCTTCGGATACTTGGGATTTGCGGGGACGAGCCACATACCGGTCTTGTCTTTTAAAATGTGCTTGACTGTGTATTCGCCGTTGAGCTCGCAAACGGCAATCTGGCTCTCGGAAGG
>JABUTQ010000383.1 GCA_021443605.1 Bacteroidales bacterium
TATTTCTGCAGTGCCGGATTGAGCATCGCCTCCGTGCGTATAGACGGCAGTATATCGGCCTGTACCAGCATACGCAGTGATTTCTCACAGGGCAATATCTACACAGACGATTTCATCGACGTATGGGAAAACCGTTTCCAAAAATTTCGTAACCGCGAGTGGATGAAAAACGGCAAGTGTGCCACTTGCCGTCATTTCAAATATTGCAAAGGGGGAGGAATGCATCTCCGCGGAGCCGAAGGCGAACTTCTTCGCTGCTCTCTGGATTGGTTCGAATAGCCCTTGTTGTTACATTATATCCTTGACACACTTGAAGTTGTATCCGAGATCCTGCAGTCTTCGGATAATCTCTCCAAGATGGGTGAATACGCGGTCGCTGTCTTCGCGTCCCGGGTAAACCATCGCGTGCACGAGAATGATTGTGCCGTTGAGGTTATGCTCTTTTTCAAAGTCGAAAATATTCTGCACCTGTTGCGCAGCTGACATATACTCAGGATGACCGGGTGCCATCCAGTCCATACCGGTAACTATGCCGTCTGTCGGATTGAGCAGCTTGTAACCCAGCGCACGCATTCCGTCTGCTGTCTCCTTGTTGTAATTTTCGTAAGGAGGGATGAGCCAGTTGTATTGTTCTTTTGTGAGACCGAAACGGTTCAGCTCCTGCTCCATTTCTGCAAAGTCCTTTGCCAGAGAATCTTGCGAAACCAAAGTGGTCTTGTTCTCATCTTCCGTGCAAAGGAGGAGATGGCGGCTGCTATGTGCTGAGAGATAGTGCCCTTCGTTGATGATGCGTTTGATGGAGTTTTCATACTTAGGCTCCCTGAAGCAGTTGCCTGTAGGGAAAAACGAGCCTTTGATTCCAAATTTTGCAAGAGTGTCAAGACACGGCTCTATGCCATCGAAGTTTTCGAAATAGCCGTTGTCGTTTGTGCTGAAATGCCCTGTAAATACAAGATATACAGTCTTTTCGTCAGGGTGGAAGCGTTGAACTACTCCGCAGTCGTCTGTAATGAATTCAGGTGCTGTGTTGGCGGTGCCTTTGCATCCGGCAAGAACAAGTGCCGCAATAGCGGCAGTCAAAATGAGTTTAGTTTTCATAGATAATTGTGAGTTCGATTCACAAAGTTACGGAAATCTTCCTTATGGCAGATGAATTTTGTTAACTGAATCTTTTTGAGAATACAAAATTATAGATATCTTTGCAAAAGTAACATTATAATGTTAGTTTAGTTATGATAGAGCTGTATCACGGATCTCCTAAAATTATCGAGAAACCAGTATTCGGAGCAGGAAATGCAAGGAATGATTACGGGCCGGGCTTCTATTGCACCAGGGAAATCGAACTTGCAAAGGAATGGGCCTGCCCGACGAAGAACGATGGCTTTGCAAACAAATACTTGTTTGATATGAACGGATTGGATGTCCTTGATCTTTCTGTCAAAAAGTACAATATCCTCAACTGGCTTGCGATACTGCTGGAAAATCGCATTTTTGACATATCAACGCCCTTGGCAAGGGATGCCAAGGATTTCATAACTTCCAGATTTACCCCTCAATACAAGTCAAAGGATGTGATAATCGGGTATAGGGCAGATGACTCTTATTTCTCCTTTGCCAAAGCATACATAAACAATGCTATTCCGCTATCTTCCCTGGCGAAGGCAATGAAGCTCGGCAAGCTTGGAATACAGACCTGCATCAAGAGTGAGAAGGCTTTTTCACAACTATCTTTTCAGG
>JABUTQ010000289.1 GCA_021443605.1 Bacteroidales bacterium
TCTTCGAGTCTTTTATCCAACAGATGCAAAAGTTCCGTGTTGCGGATGAGCCCCCAGGGGGTGCTGTTTACAAAGCGGGGAGGAACTTCTCCGGCAAACCTCTCAATGTATAAATCGGGCCTGAGACGCTCCAGAAAATCTACGAAGAAATCGATATATTCTTCCAGTGAGAATGTCACGAATCGTTCGGGGAATTCGGCAAACTCCTTCTCCATCTTTGTCCCTTTTATGATTTGGAGTTGATGAAATTTTACAGAATTGATTTTAAGGGAGTTGATTTTTTCTGCCATTCCCATCAAGTCTTCTTTTGTCTCTCCCGGAAGGCCGAAGATGAAATGTGCTCCCTGGAAAATGCCCCGATCGGCTGTCTTTTCCACCGCTTCCACCGCCTGCTCCCAGCTATGTCCGCGATTTATGTGTTCCAAGGTGCGGTTGTAGCAGCTCTCTATTCCATATTCAACTATAACTATGTGATTCTTAGAAAGTTCAGCGAGATAGTCAAGTTTTGCGTCATCCACGCAATCGGGCCTTGTCCCAATCACTATCCCATCCACCTTGGGGTGGTTGAGCGCCGTCTCATACTTCTCTTTCAGAACCTCCAGTGGGGCGTATGTGTTTGAATATGGCTGGAAATATGCAAGATAATGGCTTGTGTTGCGGTATCTGCCAAGGTGAAACTCAATCCCTTCTTCTATTTGCGTGAAGATAGATTTGGAGGAGATGCTGTAATTGGGATGGAATGCGTTGTTGTCACAATAGGTACACCCTCCGCGGGCTATGCTACCGTCGCGGTTCGGGCAGGAAAAACCTCCGTCAATCACTATCTTTTGCAGCCGATATCCGTATTTTTCTTTGAAATAACCTACAAATGAGTTGTATCGTTTCACCTATTCTTAAAATTGTTGATTCTTGTGTGCAAAAGTAGCTTTTATTTACTTTATTAATCCAAGTATTTCAACTATTTTTGCCCGTTAATTGTGCCGCCGATATGTTTTGGGCACGATATAATTAACAGCAATATATGAAAAACTACCGTATTTTTGTTGAAAAATATCCTGATTATCAGGTGGAGGCGAGTACGCTTCTTAAAGATTTGAATCTCAATCTCGGTCTCAAACTTTCATCTCTCCGTCTGCTGAACGTGTATGATTTGTTCGGATTTTCCGCCGAACTCCTCGAAAAGAGCCGTTATACGGTTTTTGGAGAAGTTGTAACCGATTGTGTGTCAGATGAATGTAATCTTGATGGCAAGAAATATCTCGCAGTGGAATATCTCCCCGGCCAATTCGACCAGCGGGCAAGTTCGGCAGTATCCTGCGTGCGCCTGATAGAACCTTCTGCAGATGTGAGAATCAAGAGTTCAAGGCTGATTATATTCGATGGCAAGGTATCCGATGATGATATGGCGAGAATAGAGAAATATTTCATCAATGCGGTAGAGTGCCGAAAGAAAGACCTTTCCGTGTTGAGTGATGCTGAGAATGCCGAAATCAAGCCTGTTCCCGTGCTCGAGGGCTTTACCGAAATGGCTGATGCCGAAGCCTTCTGCCGCGAATACGGCCTTGCGATGAATGCCGACGACCTTCGGGAAGTGATCCGCTATTTCAAGGAAGAAGGGAGAAATCCTTCCGAGACGGAGCTCCGCATTCTCGACACCTATTGGAGCGACCATTGCCGCCATACCACATTTACCACTGAACTTACAAATGTGGAGATAGAAGATTCATTTATAAAA
>JABUTQ010000092.1 GCA_021443605.1 Bacteroidales bacterium
TCACTGAGCTGATAATGGGAAAAATCTGCGGAAGAGGAGATTACCAGCCCTTCCAGCGGAAAGAACTCAAGCTTACCAGCAGCGCTCAATCTCCTGTAGGAATTATCTACGGAAGCATACTTTGAATTGGTCAGACTCCAATTGCAGGAGAGATTCGCCTCCATCCATCCGGCCGGCTTGATTGACGCATTTCCTCCAATCCGCAAGACAGTTCCCGAGTAAGTCACAGGAATATTCTGTTGAACGATATCCCGTCCATTCCAAGACCAGCTGGCATTGAGACTCAACTTACTGCCATACAATCCTTTGGAGATATTTGCACTTGCCGTGAACTGTTTTGTCTGATTGTCTTTCAGCAAAAACGAAGAGGATGAAGTAGTGTCCGTAATGAACTTTGATGAAAGGAGATTCATCCCCCCCAGGTTGAATTGGCCGGTAAGAGATGCAAACCACTGGCTGAAAGGATTCTGGTAATCATATCCCAGGCGGGCGGAAAAATTGGAACTCTGAGAGAGGATTCCACTGTTCACGGAAACGCTGCGATAGTCGTGCATCACGGGATTCGTAAGGAGACACAGGATATCACCAATGCTGTGCAACAAAGATGAATTAAGAGTAAAACGACTTGAGGCAGAGACGTTTAATGTCACACCTACGGATGGATCTGCATAAAAGTGCCCAAATCGGAGCTGGTTCTCCCTGTCATAGGCATTGTCTCCGTTCAAAAATACCCCACGCAAATTCAATGTGGCGTTTAAATCGAGTCTTTTGTCGGCAGTCGTGAAATCGTATCTCGGAGAAACCCGCACCTCGCCATTCACCCCTTTGAGGCTGTTGATAGAAGCCGCTTGGTTATATCGCTGCAAATTCGTTTCTACAGAATTGTGCAAAAAAGACAATCTGATTGGGAGCGATAGACGATGTCGTCCGGAAGTATATGAAGTACTGAAAGTCTGATTAACGTTAAATATCTGGCTTGTAGCATCTTGCACCGCATTGAAAGCATCTTGCAAACTTTTGGACTCCAACTTAAGGGTTGGGACTTTACTCCATTCTAATCCGGTGAGAGAAGACCACTCCAAGCTGCCGGTCTTGAATCGGCAGGTAAAGCTATCCCCGAGTTTGAATCTGTCTATTTTTTGTTTTTGGGCAATATCGACCCCATTCTCAACAGAGGGAAGCCCGTGCTCCATAAACTTGCCGGTGAAATAGAAAGAGTTGTGTATATACCGCTGTGCCGAATTCAAAGTGTAATCGAGATTGACTTTAGGGAGATGCTGGCGAGATTGGGCAACGGCACTCTCTTCAAGAATCATCTTTTTATCGTCACCGAGGAAGTATTCCGAATAGCTTGAATATGCATTTGATTCTTTGTGAAATGCATACGACGCATTCACCCTCACAGTCCCCTCCTCCGAAATTTTCAGGATAGTATTTGCTGTGGCAAGGCGGTCGTCTATGTTTTCGTAACGTTTGCGAGACAATGAAGGGCTGTCTCCGCTAAGCTCCCCGACTGCAGAAACTGCGATGTCATCAGATTGTGTCCGATTCAAGACAGTCAATGCAGTTGTCTGATTCACTGCAAACTCGTCTATATTGCCGGCCTTGATTGATACTGTGGCCTGTCCTTTTTTTCCAAACATCATTCCTGTTGCACCAAGTGTGTAGAGAAACTTGTCACCGTCATAACCTGCCGCAGCTTCCGAGGTCCCGACCGGACGAAACTTGGCAT
>JABUTQ010000002.1 GCA_021443605.1 Bacteroidales bacterium
GGTTAGGACTCAAGATTTTCATTCTTGCAATAGGGGTTCGATTCCCCTACCCACTACTATAAAATAAAAAAATTAAAGTAATGGCAAATCACGCATCAGCAGACAAGCGCAATCGCCAGAGCGAGAAGCGCAGATTGCATAATAAATATTATGCAAAGACGACACGCAATGCTATCAAGGCGCTGCGTAACACCACAGACAAGGCTGCCGCAGAGGCATTGGCACCGAAGGTATTTTCAATGATTGATCGTCTCGCAAAGAACAATACCATTCACAAGAACAAGGCTGCCAACCTTAAGAGTGGAATCGCTGTTTACATCAACAAGCTCGCGTAATTTTACCCTGAATACACAGCGAAAAGAAAAAACTTTCCTACTTTTGGGAAAGTTTTTTTTTATATCGCTATGAGAACCATCAAAGAGTGGCGGGAGGAAGAGCGGCCGAGGGAAAAATTGATGGCAAAAGGAGCCGAAGCTCTCACTGAGGCCGAATTGCTTGCCTTACTCCTCAGAACGGGAGACCGCGGTAAAGATGCTGTACAATCAGCCAGAGAGATATTGGAAGCGGCAGGTGGCACCATTCACGGTCTTGCTTCGCTGTCGTTGGACAAACTGCAGAGTTTAAAGGGAATCGGTGTTGCAAAATCTCTTACAATCATTGCTGCCGTAGAGATTGGCAAACGAATCTGCCAGACAGAAGCGCCGGTGCTCCCCAGAATCTATTCATCCAAAACAGTTGCCGACATAATGTCTCCGATTATGCGGGGGCTCAGGCACGAAGAGTGCTGGATAATGTATCTGAACCGCTCCAACAAACTCATTTCCAAGGAAAGAGTGAGCAGCGGAGGTGTTTGTGCCACCGTTGTTGACATCAAGATTATCATCAAGAAGGCCATCGAAAAATTGGCGAGCGGCATCATAATGCTGCACAACCACCCCTCTGGCACTCCCTACCCCGGTGAAAACGACAAAAAGCAGACAAAACTCCTCCGCGAGGCCGCATCCCTTATGGACATCGACCTGATAGATCACGTCATAATAGCGGGCGAGAAGTACTACAGCTTCAAAGACGAAGGGTTATATTAAAAGCGTTACCGCTTCTCTCCAAAAGCGAGGTCTCCGGCATCGCCAAGTCCCGGTATGATATAGCTCTTGTTTGTCAGTTCCTCATCGATTGCACCAACCCAGAGAGTCACGCTCTTGTGAGGGAGGTTGCGGGATAGGTATTCTATGCCGGCACGGCTGGCAATAAGACAGGCAAGATGGACGTGCTTTGGGGTGCCGCTCTCCATAAGTCTGTGATATGCAAGCACAAGAGAGGCTCCGGTGGCAAGCATCGGGTCTGCCATAATCAGCACCTTTCCGTCTGTTTCGGGGGTACTTGCATATTCCAGTTGGATGGTGAATTTATTGTCTTTGCCATATTTGCGGTATGCAGCGATGAAGCAGTTCTGTGCCTTATCGAAAACGCGCAAGATACCTTGGTGCATCGGCAGTCCGGCGCGAAGGATTGTACCGACTATCAGATTGTCTTTCAGCACATTGCAAGGAGCAATACCGAGCGGAGTCTGCACATCTTTGGTTTCATATTCCAAAGTCTTGCTGATTTCGTATGCAAAAATCTCCCCCATTCTCTCAAGGTTTGTCCTGAAACGAAGGGGATCTTTCTGGATAGAGGAATCACGAATCTCAGCAAGGAAGTTTCCAAGCACGGAGTTCGTTTC
>JABUTQ010000222.1 GCA_021443605.1 Bacteroidales bacterium
ATCAACGCCGGTCTGCAGCCGGTTGTGGAAGTGCATCACAGATATGCATCGGGATATGCAAACCTCACTTACACATACGACGACCGCTACAACATCTTCGGATCTTTCAGAAAAGACTATGCCGATGTATATGGCCTCAATGCAAAATTCCGCGGCACTCCCCTCTGGAGCGTCGGCCTGGGCTGGAATATCAGCAACGAGAGCTTTATGGAAAATGCCACTGCCGTTTCATTCCTGAAACTGAGGGCAAGCTATGGTGTGACCGGTAATATCTACCAGGGTGCAACCAGCTATATGACAGCATCTTCTACCGAGCGTAACTCATATACCAATCTCCCTTACGGAGTAATCCAAAGTCCTGCCAACCCGAACTTGAAGTGGGAGCAGAACCGCACATTCAATGTCGGTGTAGACTTCTCGTTCTTCGACAGCCGACTGATTGGTACAATCGACTATTACAACAAAGTGGGCAAAGATATCTTCTCTTACAAAAACCTCGACCCCACTTCCGGTTTCACAAGTATGTTCGTAAACCTGGCCTCGATGAGAAACAACGGTATCGAGATTCAACTCACCGGTGAGATTTTCCGTCAGGTAAACCGCGACCAGTTCGGGTGGAGCGCAAGCCTCACCTTTGCCCACAATGCAAATAAGGTTACTTCCGTTGAAAATGATGCCACAAGTGCCTGGCAACTCATCAACACCCCTTTCAAAACAGGATATCCCACAAGCGCAATGTGGTCTTACCGTTTTGCCGGCATCAGCGACCAGGAAGGTGAAAAGGGTGTAACTTTGTTCTATATAGAAGATGGCAACACAAGCCACAACGCTTCAGGCAAAAGTGTAGATATCCTCGAGTATTCAGGGCAGGCAGAGCCGAAGATTGTATCGGGATTTGACAACACATTCAGCTGGAAGGGATTCCATTTGAGTATCCTGATGGCTTACTACGGAGGATTCAAAATCCGCGCACTTACTGAAAATGAGACATTTGGCATTGCCGAAGGTACCCCTGTGCAAAGCTATTTCCTCAGAGCCTGGACTCCTGAAAACAAGAACACCACTGTGCCGGGTATCGGACGCTACAGTTCAACATCCATTGGCTCAGAACCTACATACGCTAATAAATCTGTTCACGCCGGAGACTTCTGGAAAATCAGAAACATTGTGCTCCGTTATGAACTCCCCACAAACATTATCCGCAAGATTGGAGCAACCCGCGGACTTGTCCGTTTCCAGGTTGACAACGTTCCCGCAATTTGGGTTAAGAACAATGTCGGTGTCGATCCCGAAACTCTTGGTCTCAGGCAGCGTGCCTCATTCGTATTTGGTCTCAATCTCAACTTCTAAAGGCTCAAAGACATGAAAACAATGAAACAAGCAACTAAAATATTATCGATAGCACTCTCGTCTCTTCTGTTTGTCTGCTGCACAGAGTTTACAGACCTGCAGCCAAAAGGGGCAAATATCCTCTCGACAACAGACGACTTGGAGATGCTCCTCAACTGTGAATGGTACTTTTACTCAAACGATGTCCGTGAGATAGGTGGAGATATCATTTATGCCTACTCCCCAATCGCAAATGAGCTTGCAAGACCGAATAAGACAAAAGCTGCAATGCTCTACACCTGGGACTCTTCTGATATGGATCACTATGCAGACCTCACAAGCTCTGATGATTATTATCAAGATATGTATGGCGGCATCGGAAAGGTATGCAA
>JABUTQ010000254.1 GCA_021443605.1 Bacteroidales bacterium
GGGGACCTCATGATTATGAATCATGCGCTCTAACCAGCTGAGCTATCCCGCCATCATAACTCCCCTTCCATTTCGGAAAGGGATTGCAAAGGTAAGGTTTTTATTTTAATTACCAAATAAAATTATTCCACCTTAGGGAGCTTTGCGAGTGATTCCGCAATCTCGGCATCGGTAGGGATATAATCGCCCATCGTACCGTCATTGAACTTCTGATAAGCATAGAGATCGAAATAACCTGTACCGGTAAGGCCGAAGACGATATTTTTCGCCTCGCCCGTCTCCTTGCACTTGAGAGCCTCATCTATGGCGGCGCGGATTGCGTGACTGCTCTCCGGGGCAGGAAGGATACCTTCTACGCGGGCAAACTGCACAGCTGCCTCAAACACTTCCGTCTGCTCAACAGATCTCGCTTCGAAAAGGCCGTCGTGATAGAGCTGAGACAGGACTGTGCTCATTCCGTGGAAGCGAAGGCCGCCTGCGTGGCTTGCAGAAGGGATGAACTGGCTGCCAAGGGTGTACATCTTTGCAAGGGGGCAAATCATCCCGGTGTCGCAGAAATCGTATGCGAATTTGCCCCGAGTGAAGCTCGGGCAAGAAGCCGGCTCAACTGCAATCACTTTATATTCAGCCTCTCCACGAAGCATTTCACCGATGAAAGGAGTAGCAAGGCCACCAAGGTTGGATCCACCGCCGGCACAGCCGATAATAATGTCGGGCTTGATATCGTACTTCTTGCAGGCCGCCTGAGTTTCAAGACCGATAATTGTTTGATGGAGAAGCACTTGATTGAGCACTGAACCGAGCACGTATCTGTATCCTTCCTGGCTCAATGCAGACTCCACTGCCTCTGAAATGGCACATCCGAGGCTTCCTGTCGTACCCGGAAACTCTGCGAGAATCTTTCGTCCGACGTTGGTGGTATCGCTCGGAGAAGGGGTGATTTTAGCACCATAAGTGCGCATGACTTCGCGGCGAAAAGGTTTCTGCTCATACGAACATTTCACCATATATACCTGACAATCAAGGCCAAAATACGAGCAGGCCATACTTAATGCCGTGCCCCATTGGCCGGCCCCCGTTTCGGTGGTTACCCCTTTCAATCCCTGCTTCTTGGCATAATATGCCTGCGCAATGGCAGAGTTGAGCTTGTGGCTGCCGGAAGTGTTGTTTCCCTCGAACTTGTAGTAGATGTGAGCGGGTGTACCGAGGGCCTCCTCAAGGAAATATGCCCTTACCAAAGGTGAAGGACGGTACATCTTGTAGAAATCCACAATCTCCTTTGGAATATCGAAATAACGGGTATCATTGTCCAGTTCCTGTTTGTTGAGTTCATTGCAGAAAATCGGAGCAAGATCGGCTTCGGTCAAGGGTTTCAGAGTCGCCGGATTGATAAGCGGGGCAGGCTTCACCTTCATATCCGCACGGACGTTATACCATTGTGTGGGAATCTCATTTTCAGCGAGATAGATTTTGTAGGGTATTTTCTGTTCCATAGTTGTATGTTTTAATATGTTATTCAAAGTTTTCGGTGAGATCCTTCGCTTTGCTCAGGATGACGATGTCGCGTCATTCTGAGCGCCGGCATGAATCTTCACGAACAGTGTTTTGCCGTGAGATCCTTCGCTTTGCTCAGGATGACGATGCTGTGTCATTCTGAGCACCAGCGAAGAATCTTCACGAACAGTGTTTTGCCGTGAGATCCTTCGCTTCGCTCAGGAT
>JABUTQ010000066.1 GCA_021443605.1 Bacteroidales bacterium
CCCTCAGGATGACGAGTCCAGTCATTCTGAGCGCCAGCGAAGAATCTCCCCGAACGACGAGCGCTACGCCCTCCTAATAGACGGCAACAGATTCCTAAAATACAAAGATTTACCCCACAAATGCATCGTCAAGGGGGACGCCAAGGTCCCTGCCATCTCCGCAGCCTCCATCCTTGCTAAAACTCACAGGGACGAATACATAAAAGCCATTGCCAAGGAATATCCCCAATACGGCTGGGAACACAATATGGGATATTGCACGGCAGAACACATAACTGCCATCCATAGTTATGGTCAAACCCCATATCACCGCAAATCCTTTACCGTTCCACCCCAAGATAAAGCATAGATTTGCTTTTCACTTATTTAATATTTATATTTGCGAGCTACAATCAGAAATAATTTAATAATTAAAAAATACAATTCATAAATGAAAACTTACACTACTGACAAAATCCGCAATGTCGTTCTCATTGGTGGCACCCGTTCCGGCAAGACCACATTGGCAGAGGCGATGTTGTTTGAAGGTAAGGTTATCGACCGTCGCGGTACTGTCGAGGCCAAGACCACCGTTTCAGACAATACTGAAATCGAGCAACTGTTCCAACGTTCAATGTATTCTACTCCGCTTTACGCAGAGTTTATGGACCACAAATTCAATTTTATCGACACTCCGGGTGCAGATGACTACGTTGGTGGTGTAATTTCAGCTCTTAACGTATGCGATTCTGCAGTGATGACAATCAATGCTGGGCAGGGCGTTGAGGTTGGTACAGAGATTATGGGCCGCTATGCCGAAGAGCATAAGATGCCGATGGTAATTGCTGTAAACCAGCTTGATACTGAAAAGGCAAATTGGGACAACACTCTCGACAGCCTTCACCAGGCATTCGGAAGCAAGCCCACGGTAATCCAATTCCCTGTAAATGCAGGTGTGGAGTTCAATGCCGTAGTCGATATCCTCAAGATGAAAATGTACAAGTTCAAGGGTGAGGATGGAAATTGCGAAATCGTCGAAATCCCCGCAGAATATGCTGACAAGGCAGAAGAGATGCGTGCCGCTTTGATGGAAATGGCAGCAGAGAGCGATGAGGCCCTTATGGAGAAATTCTTCGACGCCGGCGAGCTTTCAGACGAAGATATGTACAAGGGATTCTCTATCGGATTCGAGAAAGGTGAAGTTTATCCTATCTTCTGCGTATGCGGCAAGAAGGCTATGGGCGTCAAGAGGCTTATGGAATTCATCATTGAAGTTGCTCCCGCTCCCAAGGAGAAGGTAAGTGAAGCCACTTCACTCTTCGTTTACAAGACCGCCCTCGAGCAGCACCTCGGCGACGTTACATACTTCAAGGTAATGGCAGGCAAAATCACTGAGAGCCAGGATGTTATCAATGTTTCAAACGACTCTAAGGAGCGTATCACCACCCTCTATGCGGTAGCAGGAAAGAAGAAGGAAAGAGTTACAGAACTCGTGGCCGGCGACCTCGGATGTACCGTCAAGCTCAAGAGCGTAAAGAGCAACCAGACACTCAATGCTCCGGGCAACGACAAGATTGTGCCTCCCATCGTATTCCCTCCTTCAAAATATCGCACAGCTATCAAGGCTACCGAAGAGAAAGACGACGAGAAGCTCGGTGAAGCACTCAACCGCGCAGGTGCAGAGGATCCCACACTCCGTATCGAATACTCAAAGGAACTCCGCCAGAC
>JABUTQ010000223.1 GCA_021443605.1 Bacteroidales bacterium
ATTTCCGAGGCAAAATTGGGATATTTTTTGGGATACGGAAAAAGAAAAGTGGCCTACAGGTATCTGTAAGCCACTTTTTAGCGGAGAGAGAGGGATTCGAACCCCCGAACCCTTTCAGGTCAACAGTTTTCAAGACTGCCGCTATCGACCACTCAGCCATCTCTCCAAAGGGATTGCAAAGGTATTTATATTTTTTGAATATCCAAAAAAATATTGGAGAAGTATTTTTGTACATTTGCAATTGGGATGAAAATGCCGTATCAAAACATGAAGAATTTTCTGAAAATTTGCCGTAGAGCGACTTGTGGAGCGGTTCCGGCTGCTTTGTTGGCGGGATGTGTGGAGAGGGAGGCAAGGCCTAACATTATTTTTATTTTTCCGGACCAGATGCGCAATGCTGCGATGGGATTCTGGTCGGATGAGGAATACAAAGATTATGTTCCATGGCAGGGGGATCCGGTAAATACTCCTAATCTGGATAGAATGGCTGAGGAATCGGTGGTCTTTTCAAGAGCGCACAGCAGTTATCCGGTAAGTAGCCCTTATAGGGGAATGTTCCTTACCGGAATGTACCCGGAGGGAAGCGGGATACCAATGAACTGCATCAGCACAAGGCCGTACAGCACGCTTAACCCCGATGCAGTATGCATTTCGGATGTATTGAGCGAAGCCGGGTACAACTGCGGATATATCGGAAAACTTCACGCCGAATTTCCGACTCCTGATGATCCCGAGAATCCGGGCCACTATGTAAGCGACCGAATGCCGGAGTGGGATACTTATACACCACCGGAGAGGCGTCACGGATTTGATTTTTGGTATTCATACGGCACTTTTGACGAGCATAACAACCCTCATTACTGGGATAAAGATGGGCATAGACACGAGCCGAAGGAATTTTCGGTCAAGCACGAGGTGAATGTGGCAATCAGCTACCTGCGCAATGAGCATGGGGAGCGCGATAAAAAGAAGCCGTTTTTTCTCGTGATGTCTTTAAATCCGCCTCACAGCCCTTATAACAGCTTGAAAGATTGTATGGAGGAGGATTTTGTCCAGTATAAAGAGAAATCGTTTGCGGAGCTTTTTGTACGGCCTAACGCAGACACCACAATGAACAAGGCAAAGAGCGTCCGATACTATTTTTCAAATGTATCTACGGTTGACCGTCAGTTGGGACGTCTGTTCGACGAAATCAAGAATCTCAGGCTGGAAGAAAATACAATCATAGTCTTCACTTCTGACCACGGGGAGACGATGTGCAGCCAGGGAGTGACAGATCCGAAGAACTCTATTTACAGCGAATCATTCAATGTGCCGTTCTTGATTCGCTGGAAAGGGCATATTGAGCACAGGGTGGACTCGACTCTCATCAGCCCGACTGACATCTTCCCTACTCTCCTGGGGCTTGCCGGTCTTTCAGCCAAAGCTCCGGAAACGCTCCAAGGTTATGATCTTGCATCCCATATTCTGGATGAAGGCGCGGAATGCACTCTGCCGCGCAGTGTGCTATATATAAAGAATGCTGATGAGCCTAAGGACGAAGAAGGGCTTATTCACGGATATTTTCCAATGACACGCGGCATAAAGACCGCTCGGCATTCTCTCGCAATCACCCTCAACCGCGACACCACGATAAGGGAGATTCAGATGTTCGACGATATCGCCGACCCTTATCAGTTCCACAATATCGGCATTGAGGAGAAC
>JABUTQ010000417.1 GCA_021443605.1 Bacteroidales bacterium
GTGTTTATCTCTTTCGTCTTGACGATATCGGCAATCTGTATATCGGCCATAGGCTTGAGCCTGTCAAGGTCTGAATAGCGCTTCTGCTGCCCGCAAGAAACGAGTAGCAACATCGCCATCAAAGTTGTTGCAAGGTTTAATCTCTTCATCTTTTTTGGTTTGAAAGGTCAGAACAACCAGCTGAACTGACAATACAGGGCAGATGGTTGTATAGTAATCCCGCTTTTGTCTCCATCTGTGAGCCTTCCGCATCTGGGGGCAGTAAATATCTTGTGGCTGAACCATCCTACAGCTCCTCCGGCTCCGATGGAAAGATTTACCCTTTCGGAAAGCATAAACGAGTATCCGGCATTAAGCCCCAATCCTGCGAACCAACCTTCGTAACAGTTTGAATTGAAGATATTTGCATAGTTGTGGATGCTGCCGAGTGCCTCTATCCCAACGAACCACCCCGAGTAGTAATGGAAAGGCCACCAACGCACTCCTATATATGGCCTTATCACCCGTGCGCGAAATTCATCCTCTTGCCCGTATCTGAATGTCCAGGGATTGAACTTCGCTCCTACATAAATGGACGTTTTTTGAGACACGGCTCGCTCCGCTTCAAAGTTTATTGTTCCGAGCATTGCCCAGGTGGTGACGTCCGTAGAGAAAGACCATAAACGCAATCCATGGAAGGGATATGAAGGCTCCGCCTGCCCCCGCTCTTGGGCCGAACACAAGAACGGGAGTGCAAGCATCACCATCAAAATAAATTTCCGTGAAAGATTCATTTTTGTCAATAATTGATTGTACCAAGGTCTTTCTCAACCCAAGGGGCCACAATGATACTTACACCGATATTGGCAGATGAAGGGTCTTCAAGCTCGTCATCCGAGCCGTAGCCGGTGATGTTTACCTTGACCTTATAGATATTGTTGGCGGTGACTCCGTATGGGGCAGTGCTGCCAGAATATCCTTTTCCTTCGGTATTTATGTCAAAGCCCCAGTATTGAGTTTCTCCATCGAGAGTCCCCATAATCACAAGTCTTACAGGTGTTTCCCCTGAAGAGCGGAGAGGGTTAGAAGTGTAATCCTTTTGGTAGCAGTGGAAATAGTGGGTGCCAACTGTTCCATTGTCGGCGACAGTCCCGATATTATCGTACATGCACCCGTCAATTTTGTAACCTGTTGCTGTAAAATCTTTACCGTTTACATCTGTTGTGCCCGACTGAGAATATCGCTCGCCACCGGCGTCCATTTTATAGAGTGCATTTGTCGGTGCGTCAAGCAGATAGACAGACATGTCAGTAATTGTCTTGCCATCCAGTTTCGCATTCCCATCAAAATTTACGGCGATTTCATCGAGTTGGATGCGGGCAGCAAGGCGCCTTAAAGTAAGATTGACTGATACAGAGGAGGTTGCATTCGTTTCTTTTCTCGCTGCCATCGCAAACGCGCTCAAAGATTCATCTTTCAGGTCTCTTACGAGTGCCTCAAATGATTCCACATCGGGACAATCTTCTTTTGATACACTCACGTTGGCAAGGGCATAAATTATCACGTTGTCAGTAGATTGCATACGAAGCGTCAGATTCTTTCCGCCTCCGGCATCAGCAAGTTCAGTCCATTCGTTGGCCAATGAATAGGTGAGAAGTTCGTGCTTATTAGAGCCATTTACAGCACCATCAAATACGAGCACACTGACGGTTGAAATTTCATCGT
>JABUTQ010000103.1 GCA_021443605.1 Bacteroidales bacterium
TCAGCGAGAATGATTCCAAGCCCCCAAGGGATGGTGTAATCGTTGTTTGTAACCGTAACTTCCCACCTATTGGCCACCTGCTTATCTTCCGAAGTAATGGTATATTGCTGAGTTTCATTGAAGTTGAGCGTAACGGTACCACTTGTCTGAGGATTTCCTTTCATCGTGACGGTTGCATTTTTCGAGGCGGTGAATTTAGGTCTCAGGCCTGATCCGTCTTTCAAATCCGAAGGAAGCTGAATCAAGATGGTGTGATTCTTTTTGTCTATCGTCTTGCTAATTTCAGACGATTCATAATTCTCAATGGAATAGCTCTCAAAGTCGGCACCATGCTCGAGGACCTCATCTATCGGATCCGTCGAGCACGCTGCCGCCAAGAATATTAGTCCCAAAAGAACCGATCTTTTGAGAAATTTTTTCATAGTTTATCGTAACAATTTATTATTCACGCGCATAGCCCTCATTCTGAGCCATATTGGGATTGAAAACGAATTGGTCACGGGAGATTGGGAGAACGCATTTGTAGTAGTTCCAGTTTACCTCTGCCGGAGTATTGAGGAGATGCTTGCCGCCACTGCGATACATAGTCTTGCCGTTGCGGAGCATATCGAAATAGCGGTGTCCCTCTCCGAAGAACTCTTTGCGACACTCATCGAGCACCCTATCGAGAGTGTAATCTTGTGCCAGAACAGATTTTGCCGGATTGCCTCGCTTTACAATCTCATTGAGGTAAGCCAAACCATCTGCCGATGAACCTCCACCCTTTTGAGCAGCCTCAGCAGCAATAAGATAGACCTCTGAAAGACGAATCACCATATAGTTGTTAGTAAACGATGGTGTCCAATAATTTGCAGGACCGGGGTATTTGAGAAGAATCGGGTATTCACTGCTATCTCCGCTATTCCAATACCAAGCCACAAGATTGCTGCGTACATCATCCCAATCCTGTCCGATAAACTCTTCAAATGATGAAGTCATTGCAAGGGCAGCATATCCCCACCAGTGCCAAAGATACCCGAGGCCATCACGACCTGGATTTGAGGAGTCTGTATTAGCTATTTCAAAAAGGGATTCGCTTCCAAACTTATTGCCGTGTGCAAACATATCCACATAACCATCATTAGTTGCAAGAGCATATTTACTGCTCGATTTGATATCCTTAATGAGGGCATCGGCAGTCTCGAAAGCCTCTTTGTTTTTCTCGCAATAAAGATAAACCCTTGAAAGGAGTGCGCGAGCTGCGTATGAATTGAAATGGCCGTTGTTCTTTTCACCATTGAGGAGAGGGATGGCCTCTTTCAATCTGTCAATGATGAAGTTAAAACATTCAGCTACAGAAGAACGGTCGGGATTTTCATCAAACCCAATTGAATGATCAACAATGGGAACTCCGGGAGATTTTCCGCCATCTTTTGCGTATGGATAGCCAAAGACACGCAGAAGGTCAAAATGACAGAGTGCCACAATAGCCAAGGCCTGACCTTTATAGTCATTCAGCTTAGACGCATCTACATTTTTCACTTTGCCACCGTCAATTGCATTGATGATATTGTATGCATTACGGATAACATAATACGGACGCCCCCAAAGGCCACCATTGCTCGGAGATTGAGCGGTGTGATTGAACATATAGTATGGAAATGAAGTGCGTCCGCTTGACCAATATGTAGCCATCACGTCGTCACTCTTCACATCACCATAAAG
>JABUTQ010000167.1 GCA_021443605.1 Bacteroidales bacterium
ACGGTTAGGACAAGAGATTCTCAATCTCTAAATAGGAGTTCGATTCTCCTATCGAGTACTCAAGAACTCCTCTGAAGATTTTTCTCAGAGGTTTTTTAATATCCTGACATTATGGAAAATAGAGAAGTAAGAGTTCGTTTCGCCCCATCACCTACAGGAGCGCTGCACATCGGTGGAGTTCGCACCGCTTTATATAACTACCTTTTTGCCCGTCACCACGGCGGCAAATTCCTTTTGAGGATTGAAGACACTGATTCTCACCGCTTTGTGCCCGGTGCAGAACAATATATCTTTGACTCTCTCAAATGGTGTGGAATCTCTGTGGATGAAGGGATTGAAGAGGGTGGCCCGCACGCCCCTTATCGTCAGAGCGAGCGCAAAGAGATATATTTCAAATATGCCAAACAACTGGTTGACAGCGGAAATGCATACTATGCCTTCGACAGCGCAGAAGATCTTGAAAAGGCACGCAAAGATGCCGAAAGCCGCAAGGAGATTTTTGCATACGGCCCCGCCACAAGGATGAGCCTCTGCAACTCCCTCGCCCTTTCTCAAGAGGAGACGGCAAAACGTCTTCAGGAAAAAGGGTGGACAATCCGCTTCAAGATGCCCGAAAACGAAGATGTGGAGATGGATGACATCATCCGCGGGCATATCAAGGTAAACACATCGACATTAGACGATAAGGTGCTCTATAAATCTGCCGACGAGCTTCCCACATACCACCTTGCGAACATTGTGGATGACCATCTTATGGAGATTTCGCACGTAATCAGGGGTGAGGAGTGGATTCCTTCACTGCCGTTGCACTATCTGCTTTATCGTGCCTTCGGCTGGAGCGACACCCAGCCTCAGTTTGCCCATCTGCCGCTTCTTCTCAAGCCGCAGGGACAGGGCAAGCTCAGCAAGCGAGATGGTGACAAGTTCGGATTCCCCGTTTTCCCGCTCCAGTGGAACTCTCCCGACGGAGAAGTCGCTATGGGATACCGCGAAGAGGGATATTTTCCGGAGGCCTTTGTGAATATGCTCGCACTCCTCGGGTGGAATCCGGGCGGAGAGCAGGAGATATTCTCAATGGACGAGTTGATTTCCCTTTTCTCTCTCGAAAAGGTGAGCAAAGCCGGAGCCCGATTCTCATTTGAAAAGGCAAAATGGTTCAATACCCAATATCTCAGGACAAAATCAGACGAGTTCCTCGGAGAGATACTGAAAAAGATGCTTTCAGAGAAAAAGGGGATTGAAGTTACACTCGAACGGGCTGCTAAAGCCGTATCCCTCATCAAGGAAAGAGCAACATTCCCTTCTGATTTACTGCCACTTACAATATATCTTTTCGAAGCGCCAACCGAATATGACGCAAAATCGGTGTCAAAATCGTGGAAGGCAGAAGATGTGGAGAATCTCAAACGTCTTGCAGATTTCTTTGCCGCCGCCCCCTCTTTCGGCAAGGAGCAGAACAGTGCAGCCACCCACGAATGGCTCACCGAAAACAACCTTTCGATGGGGCGCGTAATGAATGCCCTCCGCATTGCAATCCTCGGAGCTGCACAGGGGCCGGACATCTTTGCAATCTGCGAATTCCTTGGCAAGGAAGAGACACTCTCCCGCATTGCCAGGGCAATCGACACTATTCCAGCTAATTAACAACTAACTATAACAATATGAAGAAAATTATTTTGGCTTTTGC
>JABUTQ010000299.1 GCA_021443605.1 Bacteroidales bacterium
CGTGGCAGTGAGCTGATTGACTTGCCAAAGGTACAGGTTCAGGATCCTTACTCGTTCAGATGCGTGCCACAGGTGCACGGTGCGTCGAAAGATGCCATTTCCCATATTGAGGACGTGTTCGTGACGGAGATTAATTCCGCCACAGACAATCCCACGGTGATTCCGGAGCAGGATTTGATTGTCTCTGCAGGTAATTTCCACGGCGAGCCTCTTGCAATCAATCTCGATTTTCTGGCCATCGCCCTTTCCGAGCTTGGAAGCATCTCAGAGCGCCGTTCATACCAGCTGATTTCCGGAAAGAGGAATCTTCCGTCTTTTCTTGTGGCTCATCCGGGGCTTAACTCGGGATTTATGATTTCTCAATATGTGCAGGCTTCGGTCGTAAGTCAGAACAAACAGTTCTGCACCCCCTGCAGTGTGGATACAATCGATTCGTCTCAAGGCCAGGAAGACCACGTGAGCATGGGCGCTAATGCCGCCACTAAATGCATGCGCGTGGTGGAGAACGTCGAGAAGATACTTGCTATCGAACTTATGACTGCGGCACAGGCGCTTGAGTTTCGTCGACCTATGCACACTTCTCCGGTGCTTGAAGATTTCGTGGCCGCATACCGCGAGGTGGTGCCTTTTATAGAAGAAGACACCGTAATGTATTCACTGATACAAGATTCCATCGAATTTCTCCGCGAACAATGATTCTGATAAAAAACATCAAGTGTCTGGCGCAGGTTCGCGAGCAGACAAATGCTCCGTTGAGGGGAGAAGAGATTGGAATTCTCCCTTGCATCGAAAACGCGTTTCTCCTTACGGAAGGGGACGTCATCAGGGAATATGGCCCTATGTCAATGTGCCCTGATTTGTCTCAAGAATCTGATATTGTGATAATTGATGCGACAGGCAAGATGGTTTTTCCTTCATTTTGCGACAGCCACACACATATAGTATATGCCGGCAGCCGAGAGGTGGAGTTTATGGACAAGATTCGCGGGCTCTCTTATCAGGAGATTGCGGCACGTGGAGGGGGAATTCTCAATTCGGCGGCACTTCTCCACAAGACTTCCGAAGATGAGCTCTTCAGACAATCGATGCAGCGAGTGGAAGAGATGATTGCGTTCGGTACCGGCGCCATTGAAATCAAGAGCGGATACGGATTGTCTCCGGAAGACGAAATAAAGATGCTTCGCGTGGCGGGAAGGATAGCAAAAGAGAGTCCTGTGGAGGTGAAAAGGACTTTTCTCGGAGCCCACGCCTATCCCGAAAAATATAAAAACGACCACGAGGGATATGTCCAAGAGATTATAAATGAGATGATTCCGGTAATCGCTGCCGAGGGGCTTGCAGATTACATAGATGTATTTTGTGAAGAGGGATTTTTCTCTGTGGAAGATACCGACAGAATTTTGAACGCAGGGATGAAGTACGGCCTTCGAGCGCGTGTACACGCAAACCAGATGAGTTGCAGCGGCGGGGTGGAAACAGGTGTGAAATACAATGCAATAACTGTCGATCATCTCGAGTATGCCGGGGGGGAACAGATCTCCCTTTTGGCCGGTTCGGACACCATTGCAAACCTCCTTCCGGGGGCTACATTCTTCCTTCAAATGAAATATGCAGCCGCAAGAGAGATGATTTCTAAAAAAGTTGCTTTATCTTTGGCGAGCAATTACAACCC
>JABUTQ010000390.1 GCA_021443605.1 Bacteroidales bacterium
AGGCGTTACCAACGACTATGCTGCAACTGCAAATTCAGACGTGGTTGTCATCACTTCAGGTATGCCCCGCAAACCGGGTATGACTCGCGAAGAGCTCATCGGAGTAAACGCTGGCATTGTAAACACAGTAGTGAAAAATGCAATGGAGTTCTCACCCAATGCAATTATCATAATGATTGCAAACCCTATGGACACAATGACTTACCTCACTTACAAGACTTCAGGCAAGCCCAAGAACACTATTATTGGTATGGGTGGCGCTCTCGACAGCAGCCGTTTCAACTACTACCTCAGCCAGGCTCTCGGCGCAGCTCCAAGCGACGTTGAGGGTATCGTAATCGGTGGCCACGGCGACACTACAATGATTCCTCTTATCAAAAAGGCCACTTACAAGAGCCAGCCCGTATGCTCACTTTTGAGCAAAGAGGTTGCAGACAAGGTAGTTGCAGACACAATGGTAGGTGGAGCAACTCTCACTAAACTTCTCGGAACCTCAGCTTGGTACGCTCCCGGTGCTGCTGCTGCCGCAATGGTTAAATCCATCATCCTCGACCAGAAGAAGGTATTCACCTGCTGCGTAGCTCTCGAAGGCGAATATGGCAAAAACGATATCTGCATAGGTGTTCCCGCTGTCATCGGCAAGAACGGTGTTGAGAAAGTTATCGAACTCAACCTCGATGCAGAAGAGAAGGAAGCATTCGAAAAGAGTGCAGAAGCTGTTACAAAGACCAACAGCGTGCTCAAAGAAATGAAATTAGTGTAGCCTGATAATCAGCGCTTTAAAAAATTATTAACAATTTTTATCAACAATTTGTTTGTATGTTGAAAAATATTTAATAATTTTACACAAATTTCTTTCGGAAATATATAAAAGATAAATAATATGGAAGTTAAAAAATCACCAAAAGCGGACCTTTCCAAGAACGTTTTGATGTTCAGGGAGTTAGGTTTAATCATTGTACTTGCGATTGTTTTGGTTGCCTTCGAATGGAAGTCATCAGAGAAAGCTGAAACAATCGACCTTACTGCAGCCACTGTAGAGGTAGAAGATGAAATTATCCCTATTACTCAAGATCAGCCGCAAGCTCCACCCGAGATGCCTAAGGTTCCCGTACTCTCAGAGACCATCGACATCGTGGACGATGACATCAAGGTTGAAGACGCCGTATTCGCAATTGAAGACGACAAGAGCATCCAAGTTGATATCGTTGACTATGTAGCAGCTGTTGAAGAGGAAGTCGTTGAGGAAGAGGCAATTCCTTTTGCACTCGTAGAGGATAAACCTAAATTCCAGGGTGGTGACGCCAACACATTCTCAAAATGGGTAAACCAGCACCTTGTATATCCTGAAATCGCAAAGGAAAATGGTGTTCAAGGTCGTGTTACTCTCCAGTTCACCGTTAATACAGATGGTTCTGTAAGCAACGTAGTGGTTGTTCGTGGCGTTGACTCATCTCTTGACAAAGAGGCCGTCAGAGTTATCCAGAGCTCACCCAAGTGGACTCCCGGCAAGCAGCGTGACCGCGCCGTTAAGGTTTCTTACGTGTTCCCGGTGATTTTCCAACTGCGCTAAACGCTTGATCCATAAAAATTTAATAGGATGTCAAAAGGCATCCTATTTTTTTTGCGTCATCCTGAGGCGTAGCCGAAGGATCTCACAGCAAGGCACT
>JABUTQ010000038.1 GCA_021443605.1 Bacteroidales bacterium
TGATTTATCCCTGACAACACAAAATCGGGCATCTTTCCCTGTGAAATGAACATATTCATACCGAACTTGGTGCAGTCGCAAGGGGTGCCGGTGAGATTGTAAATGGTGAGACTTCCGCGCCCGGGGAGCTCTTCCTCATATTTCACTTTCGATAGCAGAAGAGGATAACCCATTGTTAGAGAAGCACTTTTAGCCGATTGCGGATCGCGTGGAGCCACGATTGTCACATTCCCATAGTCTCTCAGAATTTCTGCAAAATACCTTATACCATTTGCCGATACGGAATCATCATTGGTCAACAAAATTTCTCTGTCCATCTGAAATCAGCGATAAAATTTAGACGATTTTTTATTAATTTACGCGAAATTATATATTTTTTTCTACTTTTGCGTGATTAAAAATGTGAATTGACTAAACCAATATTATATTACTAAAATGAGACAAGTTAAAATCGGTATCAACGGCTTCGGCCGTATCGGTCGCCTGGTGTTCAGAGCTGCCCAGAAAAGAAACGACATCCTCGTAGTTGGAATCAATGACCTTATCGACGTTGAGTATATGGCTTATATGCTCAAGTACGATACAGTACACGGCCAGTTCGACGGCACAATCGAAGTTAAGGACGGTAAACTCGTTGTTAACGGAAATGCAATCCGCGTTACTTCAGAGAAAGACCCTGCAAACCTCAAATGGGACGAAGTTGGTGCAGAATACGTTGTTGAATCAACAGGTCTCTTCCTCACAAAGGAAAAAGCTGAAGCCCACATCAAAGCCGGTGCAAAGCGCGTCATTATGTCAGCTCCTTCAAAGGACGACACTCCTATGTTCGTATATGGTGTAAACCACAACACCTACGCAGGCCAGCCGATTATTTCAAATGCTTCTTGCACAACCAACTGCCTTGCCCCCATCGTTAAGGTTCTCAACGAAAACTTCGGCATCGTAGAAGGTCTTATGACTACAGTTCACTCTACAACAGCTACCCAGAAGACTGTTGACGGTCCTTCAGCAAAGGATTGGAGAGGTGGTCGTGCAGCTGCTGCAAACATCATCCCTTCATCTACAGGTGCTGCAAAGGCTGTAGGTAAAGTTATCCCTGAGATGAACGGCAAACTCACAGGTATGTCAATGCGCGTTCCTACCGTTGACGTTTCAGTTGTCGATCTTACCTGCCGTCTTGAGAAAGCTTGCACATACGAAGATGTATGCAATGCAATGAAAGCTGCTTCAGAAGGCGAACTCAAGGGCGTTCTCGGATACACTGAAGATGCAGTCGTTTCAAGCGACTTCCTCGGCGATGCACGCACTTCAATCTTCGATGCAAAGGCCGGTATCCAGCTCAATAGCAACTTTGTAAAGGTTGTTTCTTGGTATGACAACGAGTGGGGATATTCAAACAAAGTCCTCGAAATGATCGTTTGCACTGCTGACAAATAGTAGTTGCATTGTTTTAAGTCTAAAATCGCATCTTCGGGTGCGATTTTTTTTGTGCAAAATCAAAACCTTGACCAAAAAATTTTAACTTTGTAAGTTGGAAATTAATTCTTAAACTATGCTAAGAAAACTTAGAATCATTTTGGCGGCGATATCTTTCACGCTCGTCACACTCTTGTTTCTCGACTTCACCGGAGCGGTCCACTCTTGGTTTGGCTGGATGGCCAAGGTTCA
>JABUTQ010000016.1 GCA_021443605.1 Bacteroidales bacterium
AGCTTGCAGGCATATATCTTGATCCTAACGGCAACCATATGAACCAAATCTCTCTCGACCAGACATATCAAAATAAACTCAGGGAGATTTTGGCAGGCGTTAACACCGACTGGAAAGCCCGGCCTATTCGCGTGGGTGTTGGACAAAAACACTCTCTCTATGTAGAAGGTGGAGACAAGGATATGCTCTATGGAGTAAACCTTTCCTATAATAATATCGAGGGTGTTATGAAAGGGTCATCCCGCAATACCTTCTCAGGAGGAGTCACCCTCTCTTATCGCGTCAAGAATTTCAGCTTCCGCAACAAACTCACAATCGACTATAACTCAGCCGATAACTCCCCTTGGGGCTCATTCGACCAATATTGCAGGATGAATCCTTATAGCAGGCTTTACGATGAAAAGGGAAATCTCATAAAGTATTATACTTACTATACCGGTGCAGGCCAGGCTTCACAGTACAGCAACCCCATTTACAATACCACGCTCAATACAAAAGACAACTCCACCTACACCAATATTACCGAAAATTTCTATGCTGAATGGCAGGCCCTTGAGTCTCTTCGCTTTACAGCCAGGTTTGGACTTGTGCGCAAACTCACAACGCAAGATATTTTCCGTCCTGCAAATCACACCGACTTCGTGAATGTCAGCGACCCGTTCCTCAAAGGTATGTACACCAAAGGTAATGGTACTCACACAAACATCACCGGAGACATAGCTGCAAACTACTCTGTAGAAGTGGCAAAGCATCTTTTCTTCATCAATGCCCAGTTCAATATCGCAGACAACAGCTACAACACCACAACGGTAAAGGCACAGGGATTCCCGAACGACTTTATGGACGATATCTCATTTGCAATCGGTTATGAAAAAGACGGCAAGCCCACATCTGTTGAAGGTGTAAGCCGCACTATTGGTGGTATCGGTTCCTTGAACTACAGCTACGACAACCGCTATCTTTTCGATGCAAATATCAGATATTCAGGCTCATCCGAGGCTGCCAAAGACAAACGCTGGAATGCTTTCTGGTCTGTCGGAGGTGGTTGGAACATTCATAGCGAGGGATTTATGCGTGACGCTACATGGATTAATCGTCTCAAAGTCCGCGTATCTTACGGATACACCGGAAATCAGGGATTCAGCAGCTATGATGCCCTCACCACATTCGGATATTACACAAACCAAAGTTTTAACGGACAGATTGGTTCATACCTCAAAGGGTTGGCCAACAATGCTTTGACCTGGCAGCAGAAAAACGATTTCAATGTCGGAATCGATTTCGATGTCCTCGACAACCGCATCACTTCCCGCTTCGACTATTACAACTCTCTCACAAAAGGTATGGTAACGAACGTTACAGTTCCGGGTACCACTGGATTCAATACTTACGTCGCCAACCTCGGAGAGACAGAAAATAAAGGTTTTGAAGCATTCATCAACGGACGCGTATTCCAAAACAAGGGTGGTCGCGACTATATCAACATCTTTGCATCCGTAGCACACAACATCAACACTTTGAAGAAAATCTCAAACAGTTTGAAGGCCTGGAATGAGGCTCAGGACAAGGAGATGATTGAAAAAGGCACCGTAACTCCTTCAGTAAAATACTACGAAGGGTGCTCAATGAATGCGATTTGGGCCGTAAAATCTCTTGGAATTGACCC
>JABUTQ010000298.1 GCA_021443605.1 Bacteroidales bacterium
CGATAATCCTTACAAAGTTCGTTATATAAATATCCCATTTTCGATAATTATAAGGGTGCAAAGGTATGGATTATATTAAGAAGTTGTTTAAATTTGATGCGATTTTAGTTTCTGAATTATGAAAAAGATTATCCTCATTCTTGCTGCCGCATTGACAGCATTCTCTGTATTTGCACAAGGCCAAACCCCTGGCGTGAAGCGCCCGCAAGGCAAGAGAGTCAGTGTTCTCGTGGATAACGATCTCTGCGGCGACGGCGACGGATTGTTCCACCTTGTTCACCAGCTTCTTTGCACCAGCAGCGATGTACGCGGCATCGTGGGGGCTCACGTGGGTGCTCGTTCGCAGGCATGGGGACAGACCGCCGGAGAACAACAGAAAAACAACGCAGAAATCTCTGTAAGCCGCGCCAGTGAGATTCTCGAACTGGTCGGACAAGCGGGAAAGGTTACAGTCAAACCCGGCGCCCCCGGCCCTATGACAGATTCCAAGACTCCATACGTTTCGGAAGGAGCACGCCTTATCATAGAGGAAGCGAAGAAGGCAAGTGCAGAAAAGCCCCTCTACCTGCTATTCGGCGGCCCTCTCACCGATGTAGCATCAGCGTGGCTTATGGATCCTTCTATCTCAAAAAATGTGATTCTTGTGTGGATTGGCGGTCAAGAATATGACTTTGGACACCCCTTCCCTCCACAGTACTTCACCGGCAACAACCTTGTTGAATACAATTTACGGCTCGATGTAAATGCTGCAAAGACCGTTTTCAACGACAGCGATTTGACCATTTGGCAAATTCCAAGAGACGTATATCGCCAAGCACTCTATAGTATGGCAGAGCTTGAAGACAAGATAGCCCCACTCGGCAAGATAGGAGAGTACCTTTGTTCAAAACTTGGGGTATTTGCCCGTATGGCTGACACTTATGTCCTCGGCGACAGTCCATTGCTGCTAATCAGTACTCTCACAACGACTTTCGAGCCCGGTGCTGCAGGATGCTTCTACGAAGTTACCCCTGCACCCACAATCACAGACACCGGTCTCTATGATTTCACTAAAAAGGGAAGGGATATCATCGTCTATAAGAGCATAGACACAAGACTCCTTTTCGGTGATATGGAATCTCGTTTCAGAATAGCCGCAAAATCTGCAATCCGATAAAGCCTCTTCTACTTCAGCACCGAAGTTCTGAGGATACGGACATCTGTCAGGGGGCGGTCGTTTTCATCCGTGGCTACGGCCTGGATAGCAGCCACAACTTCAATTCCTTCAAGCACTTGACCAAAAACGGTGTACTCAGAATCGAGATGGGGAATTCCGGGATTGTCGATATAGTATGTCTCCAGCTCTGCGGGCACTTCCTGCGGACGGCCGTATCTCTTCATAAAGACATCTCTCCTCCCTTGAAGCTCCTCTGCCGTATATGTGCGGCCGTATGAAATATAAAACTGAGAGGTGCTTGATTTCCTCTCGGGATTGACATCATTGCCTTCCCGTGCCGCGCATAGTGTCCCCCTCTTGTGGAAAAACTTAGGATAGAGAATCTCTGCCGGAAGGTCGGACACGGTGGTATCCTGTGCCTCGCCAAGGAAGACCCCCGGAGCAGCCGTGCGGCTGTCCGGGTCTCCAAATTGTATCATAAAATCCTGAATTACACGGTGAAACAGTAT
>JABUTQ010000186.1 GCA_021443605.1 Bacteroidales bacterium
GGCTTTGAGGAGGTCAAGCCGATGGTCTTTGCCGGTATGTATCCGGTGGATGCTTCAAAGTTTGAGGAGTTGCGCACCGTACTGGAAAAATTCCAGCTCAACGATGCATCGTTTGTATATGAGCCCGAGTCATCGCTTGCGCTCGGCTCCGGATTCCGCTGTGGATTTCTCGGTCTGCTCCATCTCGAAATTGTGCAAGAGCGCCTTTTCAGGGAGTTTGGAATGGACGTAATCACCACTGTGCCAAATGTTTCGTACAAAGTATATACTTCTCAGGGAGAGGAGTTGGATGTCCACAACCCGTCCGGTTTGCCTGCGCCAACCCTCATCGACCATATCGAGGAGCCTTTCATCAGAGCGCAGATTATCTCTAAGTCCGAATATTTCGGAGTGATAATGAAACTTTGCCTCGACCGTCGCGGAACGCTTATCAATCAGCATTTTATCACGGCTGACAGAGTTGAGCTCAATTACGATATGCCCCTTTCGGAGATAGTTTTCGGCTTTTATGACAATCTGAAGACAATCTCTCGAGGATATGCCTCTTTCGATTACCATATCACCGGATACCGTCCCGCCCGATTGGTGCGTTTGGATATCCTTCTCAACGGGGAGCCTGCAGATGCCCTTTCTACTCTGATTCACGAGGATAATGCCTACAGTTTCGGTCGCCGCATGTGCGAGAAACTCAAGGAACTTATTCCTCGTCAGCAGTTTGACATCCCCATCCAGGCCGCCATCGGAGCCAAGATTATTGCCCGTGAGACGGTAAAGCAGGTGCGCAAGGATGTTACTGCCAAATGCTATGGAGGCGATATCACCCGTAAGCGCAAACTCCTTGAAAAACAGAAGGAAGGGAAGAAGCGAATGCGCCAGATTGGGACGGTACAGGTGCCTCAGAGTGCATTTATGGCCGTCCTCAAGCTATAGTCGATTTTTACCCGTTTGAAATAATCACGAAAAATGTATAAAAAAACTATCTTACTTGTTTCCAGTCTGTTGCTGTCACTTTCAGTAAGCGGACAGGTGGTCGATTCCATTTACAACTCACTCTCTCTCACCGAGAAGATTGCGCAACTTTTTATTTTTGCATACGGCGAGGAGCAGAGTGAAGCGACGTTTGAAAAGCAGAGAAATCTCATCAAGCTTGGTGTTGGTGGTGTGATTGTGCAAGATGGCAGGATGAATCCCTGTGTGGAGATAATGAACGAATACAATCGTCTTGCAAAGGTTCCGCTTATCACTTCAATTGACGGTGAATGGGGCGCTTCGATGAGATATTTGGAGATTCCGGCCTTCCCGAGGCAGATGCAGCTTGGTGCCCTTTCGAGTGACACACTCATCTATAAGATGGGCTATCTCATTGGAAAAGAGTGCCGTATGCTCGGGCTCAATATAAATTACGCTCCAGATATCGACATAAATAACAATCCTGCCAATCCCGTAATCAACACAAGGTCATTCGGACAGGACCGCGAAAAAGTGGCCCGTTTCGGTGCGGCCTATATGCGTGGAATGAAGGATGCGGGAGTTGCCGGCAGTGCAAAACACTTCCCCGGGCATGGTGATACCGACGTCGATTCCCACAAGGGGCTTCCAGTCATAAATCATTCTCGTGCAAGGCTCGATTCGATAGAGTTTTATCCATTCAAGCATCTTAT
>JABUTQ010000030.1 GCA_021443605.1 Bacteroidales bacterium
GTCTTTATCGTCTCTTTCATAATGCTGCCGGAAGGGCCCCAGGAAATGGTCCATGTATCATCGGGGCTCATATCCCTGCTCGGTTTCCAACTTATGGTAGCATCGGTCTGGTTCACGACCATAGAGCAATCGTTTGCGTACGGAATGTTCCATCCGTTGTCAGAGTCCACCGTGACGTTTATATTACCGTATGCATTGTATGATATCAATAGTGAAATCCCCGTACCATCACCGCTCCAAAGCAATAACGGCTCTGATTCATAGGAATTCAAAGATGCCATATCCCTGTTTCCCGGATAAAACATCCCGGAAGCATCCGTAGCCCCGTATGCATTGAAAGGGGTGGCACACGGATGGGCGGCACAAGCGTTCACTGCATTATATTGCCATCTCATCTCTGCGATGAGCGAGCCCGCAGACGATTTTGACTTGTCAACGTGATATACAAGCGCTCCTCTCCCACCGATGAAGGCATCCCATTTCTCCCCTATTCTATATTCTATCAAAAAATATTCTCCGGGGACATTTGTCTCAATCATCAAAGCTTGACGAGATTCGGAAAGGGGATACAACTCGTATGTCAACCCCTTGATTACCGGAATCTTACGGAGCATTCCAATAGCATCCAGCTCAATTGAATTGAAATAAGGGGGAGTGCGCCCATCGTTGTTGTAGTTGCCCTTGTCCATAATGGATAACGAACCATACAACCCCTCGCTGAGCCCTTCAATAGGGCCGTTGACGTCGTACATATCTTGCAGCCCGAGAAGATGGCACAATTCGTGGCAGATTGTACCTACCGGAGTAAAGATTGCCCCTTCGCCCCCTTTCAACTCGGAGCAACACGAAAATTTCCCTATCTTGACAGTGCCAAAAGAGAACGATTTGTCTGAAACGTCCCAAGTTTGGGGAAGGATATCATTTGGATTTCCGCTCTCAGATTGATTATATCCGGCAAAGAAGAGATAGACGTGGTCTACAAAGCCGTCGCTATCACTGTCATACAAAGAGAAATCTGTCCCACTTGCCGCAGCTGCAGTGCAGGCATCGAAAATGAGGGCCTCGATGTTGGCATCCGCGCTCGATTCGGAATCAGCGCCATAAAACGCTTTTGTTTGTGGGAGTGTCTCAGCAGATATAATCGTAAAATCGAAGTAGCCTCTCTGCCAAAGATTGTCATCAAAATATTCGCTTACGCTGCCCGTGGCACCTCCACGGCTGTAATTGATACCGTTAAAGAGGTTATAAACGGCTGTATGAATATCGTCTTGGGTAAATTTTACATCTGAAAACTGCACGGGAATAACCACTGAACGCACCTTTGCGGCACATTCACACACCATTGCACACAACAGCAGGACGGCAACAGATATGGCTTTAAAATTCCCCATTTGCATTGTTTCAAAATTTTAAAGTTACGTTTTTTTTGTTACAATGCAAAAATTCAAAAAGATTCTTCGCTGGCGCTCAGGATGACAGGGCGTCATTCTGACCCTGAGCGAAGCGAGGGGGAAGAATCTCATCGAAAAGATCCTTCGCTGGCGCTCAGGATGACGAATTCGCTCAGGATGACGGATTCGCTCAGGATGACGAATTTGTCATTCTGAGGGCTTTAGCCCGAAGAATCTCATCGAAAAGATCCTTCGCTTCGCT
>JABUTQ010000316.1 GCA_021443605.1 Bacteroidales bacterium
CTTATAATATTTTTGAATTTTGCAACCGTTTTTTCATTTTTTTTATAACTTTTTTTTAACCACATTTGTATTGGAATCAGGGGGGCGAGAGAAAGCGGGGATCGACTTGGTTTAATCCTTAATTATAAAAAATGAACAACAACGGTCACATAGAGGCGTGGGACAAGTGTCTCTCCATTTTCAGGGACATCGTGCCACAGACGCACTTCAAGATCTGGTTCGAGCCTATAGAGGCTCTCAGTCTTGAAAATGGCGTGCTCACTATATTTGTACCGTCGGATTATATCAGAGAATATATAGAAGAACATTATATCGATCTCGTCGTAAAGACCCTCCGCAGAGTTATCGGACCGGAAGCACGACTTATTTATAAATCACGAATGGTTGGCGACAAATCCATAAGCACTCCCCATCAGCGCAGCAGTTCCTATGAGAACCCTGAGCGCACCAGTGCGCCTGCCAAGCCATACGACGGCAACCCTTATCTGATTCCCGGTATCAAGAAAGTCAAGATCGACCCGCAGCTCAACCCATCCTACTCTTTTGAAAATTTTGTAGAAGGCAGCTGCAACCGCGTCGGACGAGAGGCGGGCATTAGCATTTCCCTCAATCCGGGGCGTACCACCTTCAATCCCCTCTTCATCTATGGTGGGCCGGGAATGGGCAAGACTCACCTTGCGCAGGCAATCGGAATTGCCATCAAAGAGAGATTTCCTGAGAAAGTTGTCCTTTATGTATCGTCGAGCCTTTTCCAGACTCAGTTCATGCAGGCAGTGGGGAGCAACCAGATTCCCGATTTCATCCGCAACTATCAGGCTTTGGACGTGCTGATTGTGGATGACGTGCACGAATTTGCAGACAAGAAAGGAACTCAGAACAGTTTCTTCCAGATATTCAACTATCTCCATCAGTCGGGCAAGCAGCTCATCCTCACATCCGACAAACCGCCGGTAGAGCTTGCCGGGCTTGAGCAGAGGCTTCTAAGCCGCTTCAAATGGGGGCTTTCCACCGAGCTTACCGCTCCGGACTACAACACCCGCCTTGCCATCCTCCGCTCCAAATGTTTCCGTGAGGGTGTGGAAGTGCCGGAAGATGTGCTCTCGTTCATAGCGCACAAGGTAAAATCCAACATCCGCGAGCTTGAGGGCACGTTGTTCTCGCTGATTGCCAACGCCACTTTTGCCAAAAAGAATATGACGCTGGAGCTGGCTCAGGATCTTATTGACAAGATTGTCACCGACCACCCTTCGGAGATTTCGGTAACCCGCATTCAGGACACCGTATGCAGCTATTTCCGAATCACTCCCGACGAGATGGTATCGAAGACACGCAAGAGGGAGATTGTACAGGCTCGCCAGATTGCAATGTATCTGAGCCGCAACCTCACCAAATCCTCTCTCGCATCTATCGGCAGCGCCATCGGAGGCAAAGACCACGCTACTGTGCTCCACGCCTACAATACCGTATGCGACCTTATCGACACCGACGCCACATTCAAGAAGTATGTGGTTGACATCGAAAAGCAGCTGCTCAATTCCGAATTATAACTTTTTTATAATACATCTGTTACCATGAACGCTGAAAAAGTCCTCTCCTTTTTCCGTGAGATAACTTGTATCCCTCGGGAATCAGGCCACGA
>JABUTQ010000096.1 GCA_021443605.1 Bacteroidales bacterium
ACACACGAAGTGCAGCAGATGTGCTGCGTTAAGAAAGGGGCAAATCACGCTTCCGCCCCGATTCCACAGGAAGGCAAATGGACTGTGGCAAAAGAAATTAAGGACATAAACGGCTTTACACACGGTATTGGCTGGTGCGCACCTCAGCAGGGTTGCTGCAAGCTTACTCTCAACGTAAAGGACGGTATCATCGAAGAGGCTCTCGTAGAGACACTTGGATGCTCGGGTATGACTCACTCAGCCGCAATGGCTTCTGAAATCCTCCCAGGAAAGACTATTCTCGAGGCTCTCAACACCGACCTCGTATGCGATGCCATCAACACTGCAATGCGCGAGCTTTTCCTCCAGATTGTTTACGGACGTTCACAGTCTGCTTTCAGCGAGGGCGGCCTTGCAATCGGTGGTTCTCTCGAGGATCTCGGTAAAGGTCTCCGCAGTCAGGTTGGAACAATGTTCGGAACCAAGGCAAAAGGTACCCGCTATCTTGAGATGGCAGAGGGATACTGCAAGAAAATGGCTCTCGATGCTGACAATCAAGTTATTGGTTATCAGTTTGTTCACCTCGGAAAATTTATGGATATGGTGAAGAAGGGCGTTGATGCCAACGAAGCTCTTGAAAAAGCTACCGGCACATACGGCCGCTTCAAGGATGCAGTCAAATATATTGATCCCCGCACAGAGTAATACACACGTTAAATCATATAAAATTTACTGACTATGGCATTATTTGAAAGTTACGAGCGCAGAATTGACAAGGTCAACGGCGTTCTTGCAAAATATGGTATTAACAGTGTAGAAGAGGCAAAGGCTATCTGCGACGCAAAAGGCATTGATCCTTACAAAGTTGCAAAGGAGACACAGCCTATCTGCTTCGAGGACGTATGCTGGGCTTATGTATGCGGTGCAGCCATCGCCATCAAGAAAGGGTGCAAAAATGCAGCTGATGCAGCCGAGGCCATCGGTGAGGGACTCCAGTCTTTCTGCCTCCCCGGTTCTGTTGCCGAAGACCGCAAGGTAGGTCTTGGTCACGGTAATCTTGCAGCCCGTCTTCTTCGTGAAGAGACTTCTTGCTTCGCATTCCTCGCAGGCCACGAAAGTTTCGCAGCCGCCGAAGGTGCAATCAAGATTGCAGAGATGGCAAACAAGGTTCGCGTTAAGCCGCTTCGCGTTATTCTCGACGGTCTTGGAAAAGACGCAGCCCTTATCATTTCAAGAATCAACGGCTTTACTTATGTTGAGACTCAGTTCGATTATTTTACCGGTGAGTTGAAGATTGTGAAGGAGACTCCATACTCAGACGGTCTTCGCGCAAAGGTTCGCTGCTATGGCGCAAACGATGTTCGCGAAGGTGTTGCAATCCTCCACAAAGAGGGCGTAGATGTCTCTATTACAGGTAATTCAACCAATCCTACCCGCTTCCAGCATCCCGTTGCAGGCACTTACAAGAAAGAGTGCGTAGAGCAGGGAAAGAAGTATTTCAGCGTTGCCTCAGGTGGTGGTACAGGCCGTACACTTCACCCGGACAATATGGCTGCCGGTCCCGCTTCATACGGTATGACCGACACAATGGGCCGTATGCACAGTGATGCACAGTTTGCAGGCTCTTCATCAGTTCC
>JABUTQ010000191.1 GCA_021443605.1 Bacteroidales bacterium
CCTGCACCCCCTGCACCCCCTGCAATCCCCTCACCCCCTGCACCCCCTCACAATCCCACCCGCCCTGCAAACCGAATACGAAATTTTTTCTCTTTTTACCGATAAGTTCTAACTTTGCAGTTTATTGCGCGAAAAATGTACAACATCCTAATTGACATAGGTAACACCGCCTGCAAGGTAGCGGTGAGCGAAAACGGCCGGATGACGGCCGTAGGCAGGACATCCGAAGAAACAGATGTCCCCGCTATCGTCAATAACATCGTGACAGACAAGAGATTAGCGCCACAATCGATAATCATTTCTACTGTCCGCAACCGCAACCGCAAATTCGAAAAGGCCCTCAAGACCGCTTACGGCAAGGAGAACGTCCTCAACTTCGACCTCGACTTTGTCCGCAAGACGCTCAGCAGCGACCTCTCCAGGGCACACTTCCCCCTGATGAACGTCCTCGAAAATATGCCGGACGGGATGGGTGCAGACCGTATGGCCGCCATTCTTGCCGCCCACATCCGCTGCCCGGAGGGGAAGATAATGATTTTTGACTTCGGCACTGCCACCACGGTAGAGTTCATAAACAAAGATTGGTACGAAGGGGGATCCATCTCACTCGGCCTCAACACAAGGTACCGTGCACTAAGCGTTTTTACTAAGAAAATACCATTGTTAAATCCCAATACATTTCTGGCATTCAACGACATAAAGAACATCAGCACCATCGGTTTCGACCTCGATACAGCCCTTGCCGCAGGCAATATTCTCGGCATAATCTTTGAAATAGAGGGCTACATCGGTTATCATCCGGATCGCGAAATATTCTTTACGGGCGGAGATTCAGACCAGCTTGCAAAACGAATCAGCAAACCGGTGAACGTGGTCCCCGATCTCGTTTTGGAAGGGCTTGATTATATTGCAACCCAATGGCAAAAAAGATGCAAATAATTATGAGAAAGATAGTTACATTTACAATAGCGGCCATTTTGCTTCTATCCTTGGGCACAAGGGCAAATGCTCAGGAGAGTTCCGCATTCACCTATTTCTCCCCTTATTCTCTCTTCGGATTGGGCGTGCTCGAAACCGATGGCAGCGAAAACAGTCTCGCGATGGGCGGAGTAGGAATAGCAGACCGCAACAATATGATTATCAACCTTCACAACCCCGCGGCGGTCACGGCGAGAGAAGAGAAGTCGTTTATGATTGATTTCGGTCTCTCACAAAAGAACATCTACTACAAAGACAGCAAGGCCTCGGGCGTGAACAACACCTTCAACCTTCACCATCTTGCCATTTCGTTCCCCATCTACAAAAGCTCGGCCTTCAAGATTGGAATCAAGCAATACAGCAGCACCGGATACAGCTTCGTGACCAACGAAACCAACGACGAACTCATCGCCACCCTTGGCGACATCAAATACACTCAAGACGGCAAAGGTGGTATATATCAGGCATTTTTCGGCGGCGGAGTCACTTTCTGGAAGCGTTTGAGCATCGGGGTTGACGGCCAGTTTTATTTCGGAAAGACCGACCGCTACAGCGGAGTATATTTCACCACGAGCAGCGTCTATCGCACCATCCTCAGGGGGTGGAAATTCGTGCCGAGGGGCTTCGGGGCAAAGTT
>JABUTQ010000028.1 GCA_021443605.1 Bacteroidales bacterium
AGCCAAGATGAATAATTTCCCTTCCAGGGGATTCCCTCGCCACGGTCAAGCTCCAAAATCCAGCCGGCAACGTTGTCGAGGAAGTATCGGTCGTGGGTCACGGCGATAACCGTACCCTTATATTGCTGTAAATGAGCCTCCAACCACTGGATACTCTCGGTGTCGAGGTGGTTTGTGGGCTCGTCGAGAAGGAGCACGTCGGGCTCTTTGAGAAGAAGACGGCAGAGTGCCACGCGCCTGCGCTCACCTCCGCTGAGAGTTGCCACCGAAGCATCCGGATCGGGACACTGGAGCGCATCCATCGCCCGCTCGAGCTTCGAATCTATATCCCAGCCGCCGAGATGCTCAATCTTGTCTGTCAATTCGCCCTGTTTCTCTATCAAGGCATTCATCTCATCGTCAGACAGCGGCTCCATAAACTTCGCATTGACGGCTTCGTACTCCGCAAGCACGTCCATCACCTCCTGAACTCCCTCACTCACAACCTCTTTTACTGTCTTGGAGTTGTCGAGCTGCGGCTCTTGCTCCAGATAACCGACGGTATAGCCGGGGGCCCAAACGACCTCCCCCTGGTAAGATTTCTCGATTCCTGCTATAATCTTCATAAGGGTAGATTTTCCGGAACCGTTCAGACCGATTATTCCAATCTTGGCCCCATAGAAGAAACTCAAGTATATGTCCTTGAGTATCACTTTGTTGTTGTGCGGCAAAATCTTGCCCACACCATTCATCGAAAATATTATCTTCTCGTCCATACAGTTATCCTTTTAATATGTGTTTTTCGAGCAACTCTATTATTGTATCGACACATCCGTCGATTCCCAAGCGGGAACTGTTGAGGCACACATCGTAGCTTGCGCCGTCTCCCCATTTCTTGAAAGTGAAATAATCGTAATATGCACTGCGGCTCTTATCTCCCTGATTGATAATCTTTTCCGCCTCACCTTCAGAAACGCCCTTACGGCTTGCGATACGGGCAATCCTGTCAGGAAGATCTGCAGTGATGAATACCGTGAGGAGGTTTTGCTCATCTCGGAGGATATAATCGGCACAACGCCCCACCACAATGGCACTCCCCTCTTTCACCGCCGATTTCATCACGCTTGCCTGCAAAGCGAAAAGCTCTTCGGACGACATCTCCCCGTCGCCCGCATATTCAAACGAGTTGGAATTGACATTGCTCCTGAGGCCGAAGAAGTTACCGAACGAAAAACCTCTCGGCTTCTCGTCCTTTACCTTGAAAAGCTCTTCGCTGTAGCCGCTCTTTACCGCAGCCATCTTCAGAAGCTCTTTGTCAAGGAGCTTTGCGCCAAGCCTTTGCGAAAGAATCCTTGCCACTTCAAGGCCACCGCTCCCCAATTGTCTTCCTATTGTGATAATGAATTTCTTTTCCATAATTATCAGTCGAGAATTTTATAATCTTCTTTGCCTAATACTCTTATCTGCCTGATTATCATAATATATGCAACTGCAGCAGATATTGTGTCCGATGCAGGGAGGCTCCACCATACGCCGTCTGTTCCCCAGAAAGAGGGGAAGATGATGAGAAACGGAACGAGGAAGAGCAATTGTCTGCTCAATGATAGGAATATCGCCTTCTTTGCCATACCGAT
>JABUTQ010000060.1 GCA_021443605.1 Bacteroidales bacterium
CCTCGTCCCTTCTGAGGCCACCCAGCTTGATGCTATGCTCAACAGTTATTCAACCTTTTGGCAAGAATCAAATATGGCCAAGTATTATTCGACTGATGCATTCGGACTCCTTACGGCAATGACAGACGAAAAGGTGACATCTCCCGGTATCAGCCCTGTATTTTTCGCTTGCTGGGACGTCAATCGCATCGCCAACAACGAAACGAGATACAATATCCAGAACTACAGCGGTGAGTATAAAAAAATCTTCACCGCCAATATGGTGCAGAGCAATCTTGATAAAGTATCCGGCGACCAGGCGCTCAAAGATAAACTGAAAGCCGAATGCGCCCTTATCAAGGCATACAGTATGTTTGAACTTGCTCAGACCTACTGCCTCCCCTACACCGACGATACAAGCAATGCCGACGAACTTGGTATGACACTGAAAAACAGCACCAGCTTTGAAGAAAATGCTAAAAGAGCAACCCTCAAAGAGACATACGATTATATCGAGACAAATCTTGAAGAGGCGCTCAAACTTACCAACAAGATGGAGTATGTGAACAACAAATACCTGAGTATCAGAGGAAGCAAGGCCGCTGCGAATGGTTTGGCAGCCCGTTACTGGCTCACTCGCGGCGATTATACCAAGGCGCGTGACTATGCCGCTGCAGCCCTTGCAGACCACAGCGTGCTTATGGATTACAATGTGGATATGCGCTTTAGCGACACTCCCGTATATGCAACCCATCCGGATGGTTATCAGATACTTATCGACTATCCTTATACCGGTATCAACCAGAGCGATTATAACGACCGCTTCGAGTGGAAAGAGTTCATATACTTCCGCACAGCTTATAATGCTTACTGGTATTTCATCCCAAGTGAGCAACTTCTCAATCTCTACGACAAGGATTACGACCTCCGTTACAAATATCATATAGTAAAACACTATTCATGGTATCAGAACAGGTCTAAACTTGACTGGCCGGGGTATGTATTCTTCTTTAAGGACAACATCCCTTGCGGTATCACCACAGCCGAGATGCTTCTCGTAAAGGCTGAAGCTCAGGCCCGTCTCGATGATGTAAATGGAGCTATGGCCACTGTAAATACCCTCCGCGCAGCCCGTATGGACAAGAAAGCGCCTGCAAGTGCAATCAACCTCACCGCCTCTACAAAGGAGGAAGCTGTTAAGAAGATTATCGATGAGCGTGAGCGCGAGATGCCATTCTCGATGCGTTGGTACGACCTTCGCCGTCTCAACCACAACAAAGACAGCTGGGACGATGTAGGAACAATAACCCGTACTTATTACAAATACAACGGCTCTACAGTACTCCCCAACGATGGTATTGAAACATACACCCTCAAGCCCGGAGATCGCAAATATGCAATGCCTATCCCTAACGATGAGCTTATTGCAGGTGCAGGGGCAATTGAGCAAAACAAATATTGATAACTTTGCATTATGAAGAGAATTATCTTTATAATGGCAATAGCCGCCACCCTTCTGACTTCTTGCAGCAAGGGTGACGGTTTTGTCATTCCGGTTGACATTGCAGGGCTTGAAGACGGCAGAGCAGGTGTAAC
>JABUTQ010000416.1 GCA_021443605.1 Bacteroidales bacterium
TGCTTGATGTACGACTTGAGGGATGATGCCGGATAATCTTTTGAATTTGTGACTGTTATCTTATTTTCTCTCAATCGGTACTGCCCTTCGGAAAGGGAGGATACCGTGCTGCACGCCACCATGGCGGCCAAAAAAATGGCCGGTACAATCCATCTGGCGAAATTTTTGGAGGCGCGCTTCATAAACTGCAAAGATAACATTTTTGAAATAATATTGTTTAATTATGATATTTATTCATACCTTCGCAATCCGATTTACTCGGATTGTATTTTTTTTATCAATGTAACTGACTTGAATTTGAGAAATGAAGAATAAGTACATCGATCTGATTGACCAGACTTTTGATTTTCCTCAGGATGAATTTGATGTGGAAGATGGTGAATTGTATTTTCATAATATCCCTATGATGGATATTATTGAGCAATACGGGACCCCTCTGAAAATCACTTATTTGCCCAAGATATCCCAGCAGATACAGCGGGCAAAGAAGATGTTCAAAGTGGCTATGGCAAAGGTGGATTACAAAGGTGATTACCACTATTGCTATTGCACAAAGAGTTCGCACTTCTCTTTTGTTCTCGAGGAGGCGCTGAAAAACGATATCCATATCGAAACGTCATCCGCATTCGATTTTGACCTTATCGAATCTCTTTATAATGAGAAGATTGTGGATAAGAATCTTTATATCGTCTGCAACGGATTCAAGAAACAGACATACATTGAGAATATAGCCCGCTTCATAAACAACGGCTGGGAAAATACTGTTCCCGTGCTCGACAATATGAACGAGCTTCAGGATTTGGACAAGGCACTCACAAAACCGGCTATGATTGGTATTCGAATCGCATCCGAGGAGGAGCCCAAGTTTGAATTTTACACCAGCCGCCTCGGAGTGAGATATTCCGATATTCTTCCGTTCTATGAAGAGAAGGTGAAAAACAATCCCAAGTTCAAGCTGAAGATGCTCCATTTCTTCATCAATACCGGTATCCGAGACAACGCATACTACTGGAATGAGCTCCAGAAGTGCGTGGCGGTTTATTGCGACCTCAAAACCGTATGCCCCGATCTCGACTCCCTCAACATCGGTGGCGGATTCCCTATAAAGAGCAATCTTGCGCTCAATTACGACTACGAATATATGGCCGAAGAGGTCATTGCGCAGATTAAGAGCATCTGCAACTCACGTGGAATAGAGGAGCCGAACATATTTACCGAGTTCGGAAGTTTCACGGTAGGGGAGAGCGGTGCAACCATCTACCAGATTCTCGATGTCAAACAGCAGAATGACCGCGAGAGATGGTATATGATAGACAGCTCTTTTATGACTACCCTTCCGGACACTTGGGGAATCAAGCAGCGCTTCATACTTCTCCCCATAAACAAGTGGAACAACGAATATCAGCGAGTGTTCCTCGGAGGTCTAACTTGCGACAGTCAGGATTACTATAATGCTGAAGCTCACGCAAATGCGATATTCCTCCCGACATACAGGGGCAAAGTTGGAAATGAAGATCCTCTCTATATCGGTTTTTTCCATACAGGTGCATACCAGGAATCAATCGC
>JABUTQ010000168.1 GCA_021443605.1 Bacteroidales bacterium
GAACGATCGGGAGAGAAATAGACAAGTCCTTTGTCTCCATAGCGCACATGCTCCAAAACAGAGAGTCGCACTTGCGGCATCTTCTCAAAGCGAGCCTCGTTCGGGCCGGTAGTCTTGTCGTAAATGCACATCGCATCTTTGCGTCCGTGGATTATCCAGATTGGGAGCTCGGCTGCCTCGTAGTTATCGAGCATCTCTTTTGTTGGACAGAATGCGGGCGCCATAAGGAATGCCCCTTTCACCATCTTGTAGTTGTCAATCAAAAACTGCCATGTCATAAAGCCTCCGGCCGAAGTTCCACCTACAATGAGCCTTGAAGCATCTACATTATTTTCCGCAATCACCTCATTTATAATGCCTACCACAGATGGAATATAGATTGACCTGCCGGTCTCCTTGTCCATTGTCATCCAAGTGCCCACTACCGGTTCGCTGTTGTCGGGCGACCCTTCATTTGCCTTGGGGAACAGGAAATATGCCGGAGTGCCGAGCAGTTTCTGGTACTCTTCACTCAAGAAAGTGTAGCAATCGCTGTCTGACGCGCACTGAACGCCGTTTTTGCCATTGTTAGCCCCGTGGAGAATGATGACCATAGGATATTTCTTGGATGGATCTGCTCCATACTTGGTTGGGTCGTAGAGATAATATTTCATCTCTCCGACACGGCTGTCGATGGTGGTCTTGTGCTCGTCGAGCTTTTTAATCAACTCTGCGTGTTTTGCATAGTGTGTCGGGCCGCGTCCCACGACATCCTTGTCTGCAGGGAAACGATATGTATCGTAGAAGTGAACGGCATCGTACTCGTTGCAGGTAATCCACGCCTGGCCGTAATGGTAGTTGCGGTTCAGACGATTGAAATTAACCACCTCATATTCAGCTGTGAATGTTTTCATCTTTTCAAGCAGCACCTTCATATCCTCAAAATATTGGATGCCGAGAGATGCAAGATTTCCTTTTTGGTGAGAGTGGCCGCCGTAGAATATGAGTTTGCTCTTGTCTATCCCGTTTGAAGGATTGTTGAGGAATGAATCGAGCCTGTCAACGGCATTTGCATAGTTTTCAAGAGCATCGTAATTGAAAAGCCATACGCCGTTTCCGGATCCGATACCGTCGCCAGTAAAGCACATATTGCGCCCTTCAAAGAAAAACAATGTGGAGCCGGGAGTGTGTCCGGGGATTACAAAAGTCTTGAGTGCCACCCCTTTGCCAAGGTCGATACGGTATCCGTCATTGAAATATACGGTGCGGTCAGCCGGGAAAATAGGGTCATTGGGCTTGAAGAAATCGACTGCAGGCACCACAAATTTTACGGAAGGGTCGTCGGTGAATGCGTAGGCCATACCGGTGTGGTCTCCGTGGGCGTGGGTGACTGTTACAATCAGTTCTCGCTTGCCGATGCGGTCTGAAATTATCTTGCGAAGATGTTTGTCGGCATCTTCTCCCCAAGCAATCTTGTTTGACAAATCGATAAGAAGCGCCTTGGTCCCGCCGTTTATAAGGTACATATCGGAGATGTTGTTGTAGGCAACCATCTTCCCGTCTTTTGAAACCATACCTGCGGGATA
>JABUTQ010000275.1 GCA_021443605.1 Bacteroidales bacterium
CAGGGGTTGCCCTTACGGCAAGCGGACTATTCTATCGTCCATCTTCAAGCAGCTACGGAGGCTCAAGTGGCAGGAGCGGGGGCGGATATTCCGGCGGACGCAGTTCGGGCGGCTCGAGAGGGGGCAGCTTTGGCGGGGGAAGATCCGGTGGCGGCGGAGCATCCGTACGTTGGTAAATAATCATTATCCACATATTTATGAAAAGGTTTTTCATTTATTTATTCATTGCAATGACATTGATTTCGTGCAATTCCAAAAAGGAGAGAAGTCTCGTCCTTTATTATTCGCAAACCGGTAATACAGAAGCTGTTGCGATGCAGATACAATCTCTGACAAATGCTGACATTGAGGCAATTGACATTGAAGATCCCTATGATGGCACTTATGCTGAGACCATAGCCCGTGTGCAAAAGGAGCGCACAGAGGACGTTTTGCCCTCTTTAAAAACTCTCAAATCAATGATAGAAGATTACGATATTATCTATCTTGGATACCCGGTTTGGTTCGGGACATTTGCTCCTCCCATTATCCAACTCCTTAAAGAACAGAACTTTGCCGGCAAGAAAATTGTCCCTTTCTGTACTTTTGGAAGCGGCGGGCTTGAAGCGACAGTCAATGAATTGAGAGCGCTTCTTCCACAATCAACCGTGGCCGATGGATATGGTGTCCGTGCAGCTCGCACAAAAGCGATTCCGGCAGAGGTCGAGCGTTTCCTCAAAGAGAACAAATATATTGCAGGAAATGTTGAGCCTTGGGGTGAATACTCTGCAGATGAATTAGTTACAGAAGTCGAGGCGAAAATTTTCGATGATGCTTGCGGTGATTATCAGTTCCCGCTCGGCACTCCAATCTCATTTGGAAAAAGAACTACAGGATTCGGCACCGATTACAGATTCAACGTAAAATCCGCAGCGCCGGATGGTTCTGAAAGTCATTCTGTGATTTATGTGATTGTCAAGGAAGGTGCCAAACCTGAATTTACACGTGTTGTAAGGTAATTTTCTCCTTTTGAAAAATTCAACCATACAGTTATCAGACCATTTTGGTTATGGACGGCTTCTGCGTTTTACTTGGCCGTCCATACTTATGGTGATTATAACCTCCATCTATGGCGTGGTTGATGGGGTGATGGTTTCCAACTATGTTGGTACAACCTCATTTGCCGCACTCAATCTGATATGGCCGTTTATAGCCATTCTCGGCTCACTTGGGCTTATGATTGGTACCGGAGGAAGCGCACTTGTAGCCAAGAACCTTGGGGAAGGTAACAACGAAAGAGCCTGTAATCTTTTCTCGATGCTCACGGTCACTGCAATCGTAGTGGGAGTGGTGATGGGGGTATTGGGATTTCTTGTGGTGGAGGATGTCGCCAAACTGCTTGGCGCCGAGGGGGAGATGTTGGCAGGAAGCGTCACTTACGGCTCGATTCTTCTGCTCACTTTGCCGCTATATGTAATGCAGGTCTATTTTCAGTCGCTTCTGATTACTGCAGAGCGCCCCAAGCTTGGAATGTGGATTACCATTGGCGCCGGCTTGTTACATATATTGCTGGATGTAATTTTTGT
>JABUTQ010000235.1 GCA_021443605.1 Bacteroidales bacterium
TTTTTCGGTCATTCTGAGCTTTTTCTCGTCATTCTGAGCTTTTTCTCGTCATTCTGAGCGTCAGCGAAGAATCTTTTTGTATTGCTTCTTTTTCCGTGGGATCCTTCGCTTCGCTCAGGATGACGGTTGTTTTTCGGTCATTCTGAGCTTTTTCTCGGTCATTCTGAGCTTTTTCTCGGTCATTCTGAGTTTTTTCTCGGTCATTCTGAGCTTTTTCTCGTCATTCTGAGCGTCAGCGAAGAATCTTTTTGTATTACTTCTTTTTTCAGTGAGATCCTTCGCTTCGCTCAGGATGACACATGCTCAGGATGACAGGCGCTCAGGATGACAGGTGCTCAGGATGACGGGCGATTTAAAACAATTCGTTATATCTCTTTATTCCTAAGTGCTTGTAAGCCAACTCTGTAACTTCTCTTCCGCGAGGAGTGCGCTTGATAAATCCCTCCTTAATCAGATACGGCTCATAAACCTCTTCCAACGTGCCTACATCTTCACTTATCGCTGTGGCAATCGTATTCGCTCCCACCGGACCACCTTTAAATTTCTCTATTATAGTCGACAGAATCTTGTTATCTATCATATCAAGCCCCTTCTTGTCTATATTCAGCGCATCGAGAGCAATAGTGGTGATTTTGAGGTCTATTTTGCCGTTTCCCATCACTTGGGCAAAATCCCTCACGCGGCGCAGCAAGTTGTTTGCGATACGCGGTGTGCCTCGACTGCGGCAAGCAATTTCGAGGGCAGCCTCATTATCTATACTTATCCCCAATATAGACGAACTGCGAGTGATAATCTTGGCAAGGATATTGGCATCGTAATATTCAAGATGCTCCTGAATACCGAATCTCGCCCTGAGGGGGCTGGTGAGAAGTCCGCTTCTTGTTGTGGCACCAATCAGTGTAAATGGGCTCAGAGATATCTGGACACTTCTTGCTCCAGGGCCCTTATCTATCATTATATCAATTACATAATCTTCCATAGCCGAGTAGAGATACTCCTCCACTACAGGGGAAAGACGATGTATTTCATCTATAAATAGGATATCGCCGGCTTCTAATGACGTGAGCAGACCGGCCAAATCGCCAGGTTTGTCGAGCACCGGACCTGAAGTTATTTTCATATTAACACCGAGCTCGTTTGCCACAATATGTGCAAGGGTGGTTTTTCCAAGCCCCGGAGGGCCGTGAAAAAGGATGTGATCGAGTGCCTCTCCCCTCATCATCGCCGCCTTTACATATATTCTGAGCTTCTCCAGAATCTTATCCTGACCTGAAAAATTGTCAAAGTCCTGCGGACGGATTTTTCCCTCAAAATCCTTGTCTTTGCTCGCCGAATCTTCCCTCGGGTTGTAGTTTTCCATTTTATCCGCTTTATCCGCCATTTTAGGAGTTTTTAACTTTACAAAATTAATATAAAATTCAATTAATTCTATTTAAAATGTTTGTTGTTGATTATTGGGTGTTGATAGTGTTGAAAATTGTTCATTACGGTGTTTATCAACATAATATTAATATTATATAATTTTATAAATTATTAATATACAGATATTT
>JABUTQ010000409.1 GCA_021443605.1 Bacteroidales bacterium
CCTTCCGGAAGGAACAACTTCTCCGCATCCATATTGCCTATCACCTGAGGCTTATCGTTTGAATCCCTCAAGACAAGAGGCACGACCTTGGTCGAATCGGCATCTACATTGAACATATTCACTTGTGTCTGAACACTTCCGTCCGCCATACGCATTCCACTCACGAGCATATAATACCCTTCGGTGAGGACATATTGCTCCTGCAGGGGAGACATCTCGTCAAACTCGCAAAGTTTCACGCTTCCGTCTTCGATTTTCGAGATTGAGAAATGGGTTGAATAACGAGGCTCCTTCACCGGTTTGCCTGCCGGATTGTACTCAAGTTTGAGAATCCCTTCAGGGGCGACCTGCTGCACTCCCGAACTGAAGTTTACATCTACCCATGCCTCACCTTCCATATATTGTGGAACACCGTTTACAGGGTTGAGCCTTGCAGGCCATCCGAGTGCACGGCAAAGTGCCACGAAGAATATGTCGCGCGATTTCTCATCGGAAAGTCTTGAACGCCAGACAGCTACGGGAGGAATACGGAGCACTTGCGGATTGCGGGTTCCATCTACGAAAATGCTGTCTTTCACCCACTGAACGGCATCGGCAGGGGTATGCAGCCGCTGTGCGATGCCGGAAGACTTTATCTCTCCGCGGATTGGCATAAGAAATTCTCTCTCCACCCTCGGGCAGATGACATTTTTGTCCGAATGTTTCGTATAGAAGACAACATCGTCTATGACATCCGGCGTAACATCTATCAAATCTTTCTCAGTCAAGAAAATACCCGGATCTGCAACTCTCGGATGGGGGTGAGACTCGCGAATCGCATCTTCTTCAGCCAATCTCGCTGCATTCCGCGCTTTTTGCTCCGGTGTGGAGTTGTCGGGCAACGGTTTCTCAATCGGAGGTACAATGTCGAGCATAAAGCTACACTCCTCTCCAAAAGTGTGGTCCAGAACCACCTCTCCCCTCTCTTCGTGCACTACGGAAATTCCAAACTTATCATCTTTTGAAGCCCATACGACCACGTCTCCAAGGCCGGTGTCGAGCCCCGCCTCTCCGGCAGCATCAGTCTTGTACTTTGCTACCGTGTAAAATTCGGCATAATTGTAAATCTTGAACTCTATATTTGCCCCTTCGACAGGTGCGCCCTGTCCATCCACAACTTTCACGATTGTCCTACGGGTGGGGATATAACTCTTTATTACATTGATTTCGGTGTATGCGGCGGTGCGGTTGATTACATCTTCAGGCCCTTCGTAATTATTGCCGAACACTTTGGTATGCAGCAACATAGCCCTTGATACCGGAGCATTGAACCACGCAAGGTCAAGCACCGGCTCGGGCTCGCACGCCCCCATGAAATGCCACGCGCCATCAACCCACACCTCAACCCAGGCGTGATTGTCGTCCGTATGCGCCCAGCGGGGGGTATAGACCTGACGGGCGGGGATTCCCGCAGCCCTGAGTGCAGCAACGGCAAGCACCGATTCTTCTCCGCAACGTCCTAATCCTGAATTGATTAT
>JABUTQ010000152.1 GCA_021443605.1 Bacteroidales bacterium
ATCGCCATAAAACTGAATGACTCCTACAAGATAACAAAGTCCGATATCCTTCTTGCAAGAGAGCACGTCAGGGGCGGATATTTTCCCGAAGCAAGTTCAATAATCGATTTATATGCCGCCAAGAATATTCCCGATGAGCTCTTCTGCGACTGGAATATGTTGCTATACAGCTATTATTATACACTCGGCGGCACTTCTCAGATAGATGAAATCAACGACCATTACTCTTTCCTTGTCGATTCGCTTGCCGGTGTTCTGTTGAATGATAAAAGATGTGAAGGGAATGAGATTTCTCATAGTGCCCAGTTCTATAATCTTAATCTTGTAAGGGCAAGATACAAAGGAGATTACGCCGCTGCTGATTCGTTAGGAGAAATGTTTCTCTCACTCTTTAATCCGGGCACGAAAGATTATGCATATATGGCTTGGTCTCACGCACTTGATGTGACGAATCCTACAAAAAAAGCTTCTCTTTTTGCCGCCTCTTATATGTCCGACATCTCTTGTGCAAATCGCGACTGCGCTTCGCTTGAGGCTATTCTGAATATCCTTTCAGATTACAAGAATCCTGAGAGATCGTTCAAGTATCTCTCTTATTGTATGATAGATGCAACAGATTTCAATGGTCGATACCGTTCGGTGGCTGCTTCAAGGGCTTTTCCGCGCATCGAACAATATTATCACGAGAGCAGTGACCGCCTTTTTGGACAGATAAAGAAGATGCTCATAATTCTGGCGATTCTCTCTACCGCATTGATTGTCATTTTGGTGATTCTTGCAAAACGGCAGAGGACACTTATAAATACAAGGAAGCGACTACAGGATTCCCTCTCCCGCATAGAAAGACAGAATGCTGAGCTCAGCGATGCTAATGAGAAACTTAATGAATTGAATGTCAGGATACAACACGCTGATAGAGTGAAGCAGGATTATGTCGCGATGTTTCTTTCGATGCTTTCTGACAATCTGAACACTTCGCGAAAATATCACAATCACGTCCGCAATATGATAAAGCAGGGAAGTGCGGACAAGCTGCTCAAGGAGATCTCTTCCGACGACCAGCAGGGGGTTGACGAGTTTTACAAGATGTTCGACCAGGCGTTTGTGAATATGTTCCCCGATTTTGTGGAGCAATTCAATGGTCTTCTCCAAGAGGAATATCGCATAGTACCGAAGGCAAACGAACTCCTGACTCCAGAATTGAGGGTGTTTGCCCTTATCAAGATGGGGGTGCGCGATTCCAGCAAGATTGCCGCACTGCTCCATTATTCTGCAAACACCATATATAATTATCGTTCAAAGGTGAAGAACGCCGCCTTGTGCAATAGGGAAGAGTTTGAAGACAAGGTAAGACAACTGTAATAATCATCTATATGAAACTTAAACATCTCACTTTCATTGTGGTAGCGGCTGCTGCCGTTGCCTGTCAGAGTGGCGGGGACAATACCGTGAAGTCTTCTCTGCCATTGTATGCTAATCTGAATGCTCCCATTGAGGAGAGGGTGGAAGAT
>JABUTQ010000034.1 GCA_021443605.1 Bacteroidales bacterium
GATTGGGGAGCGATGGAAACCGTGGAGATGCTTTTGAATTTGAAGGAAAATGGGTTTTCACGCATCGTGGATATCGTTTCCGGAGAGATTTTGAAAATTGACGCAGTGCTCGGAAACTTGTCCGGTTTTTCGACCGAAAACAAGATGGTGCTAATAGACAGAGCCATTGTCAGCAATGACGAAGATTTCCGTTCACGAGTGTTGGATTCACTCCAAACGGCTTTCAATCAAGGGAATGGACATATAGCTGCCGGCCCTGCCGGAGAAATGGCTCTATACTCGAACATCTATGAAGCAGACGGAATCGTCTTTGAAGAGCCTTCCGAAAACCTTTTCAGTTTCAACAGCCCGCTCGGGGCGTGTCCCGAATGTGGAGGATACGGCAAAATAGTGGGCATCGACCCTGGGCTTGTGATTCCAGACCCCACTTTGAGCATTTACGAAGGGGCTGTTGCCTGCTGGCGTGGCGAGTTGATGAAAGAATATCTTTTTGAACTTGTAAACAACGCCTGGCGTTTCGACTTCCCCATCCATAAGCCGTACAACGAGTTATCGAAGGAGCAGCAAAAGCTTGTATGGACTGGAAATCAATATTTTACAGGAATAAACGGATTCTTTGACTGGGTAAGGAAGAACAAATACAAGATTCAGTTCAACTATATGCTGGCGCGCTATTCGGGCAAGACGACCTGCCCGGAATGTGGCGGCTCCAGATTGCGGAAAGAATCTCTCTACGTGCAGATTTGCGGCAAAACCATTGCAGATGTGATGGAGATGAGCATAAAAGAGGCCGATAGCTTCTTTGGCTCTCTGCAACTATCTGATTATGATTCAGTTATTGCAGAACGCCCACTTACGGAGATTCGCCAGAGACTTGGATATATGCTTGACGTCGGGCTCGGATACCTCACACTCAACAGGGCATCCGCGACGCTCAGCGGTGGTGAAAGTCAGAGAATCAACTTGGTAAGCTCGCTCGGGAACAACCTGACCGGCTCACTTTACATCTTGGACGAGCCGAGCATCGGCCTCCACAGCCGCGATACGGCAAGGCTTATCAAAGTGCTCAAAAGGCTGCGAGACCTCGGCAACACGGTGATAGTGGTGGAGCACGACAGAGAGATTATTGAGGCGGCAGACCAACTGATTGACGTAGGGCCGTTTGCGGGAGTGCACGGTGGAGAAATCGTATATCAGGGGACATTGCCCGGTGCAGATTCCGGAGTTGATGCCTGCAACGGAAAGAGCCTCACTCTCGACTATCTCTGTGGGAAAAGGGTTGCAAGCCTCCCCCGCACCCCGAGAAAATGGAGCTCGTATATCGAAATCATCGGAGCTGCGCAGAACAATCTCAAAAGCATCAACGTACAGTTTCCGCTGCGATGTCTGACGGCTGTGACCGGCGTAAGCGGAAGCGGAAAATCTTCGCTTGTGGGAGATATCCTCTATCCTGCTATCTATCGTCATATCAATCAGATGGGAGATCGTCCCGGAATATTCAGGGAGTTGA
>JABUTQ010000369.1 GCA_021443605.1 Bacteroidales bacterium
ACGGTACGAATCAAGCACAATTCTGTCTATAGGACGGCATATCTCCATCTTTCAAAATATGGTAAAGGGATAAAGGCGGGAGCGAGAGTGGCTCAAGGTCAGGTGATTGGCTATGTGGGGAGCACCGGCAGGAGTACCGGGCCGCATCTGGATTTCCGTATCTGGAAAAATGATACGCCTGTAAATCCCCTGAAAATGGAATCGCCTGCGGCGGAACCTGTGTCAGAGTCTATGATGGAGGCGTTTGAAGAGACTAAAAGACAAGCAGTTGCCCGTGTCGACTCATTGGTCTATGTAGGGCATTTCCTCGATTTTGTCCAGAAACTTTAGTTTATTTTCTTTCGTGTAAAACCGCTTTGCGGAGCTCGAAGTTCTGTCCGAGATATTTGCGTCTCACTTCGGGGTTGTTGGCAAGCTGTACCGCTGTGCCGCTTTCAAGAATTGAGCCTTCGTACAAAAGATATGCTCTGTCTGTAATCGCCAGTGTCTCGTGAACGTTGTGGTCGGTAATGATGATGCCGATATTCTTGTGCTTCAGCTTTGCAATGATATGCTGGATATCTTCTACAGCAATCGGGTCAACTCCTGCAAACGGCTCGTCAAGGAGGATGAATTTCGGATCTATGGCCAGTGCACGGGCAATTTCACATCTGCGGCGCTCACCTCCCGAGAGCTGGATTCCATAGCTTTTGCGTACTTTCTGCAGACCGAATTCATCGATGAGCGATTCCAATCTTTCGTGCCTCTCTTCATTTGAAAAACCTGCCATCTCCATCACGGAGAGGATATTCTTCTCCACGCTCAGGCGGCGGAACACCGATGCTTCCTGAGCCAGGTATCCGAGCCCCTTTTGTGCCCGCTTGTACATAGGCAGATACGTAATCTCCTCTTCGTCAAGGAAAATATGTCCGGAGTTGGGCTTAATCAATCCGGTAATCATATAGAAGCTTGTGGTCTTACCGGCTCCGTTCGGGCCGAGAAGTCCCACTATTTCACCTTGTTCCACTTCAATTGAGACCCCTTTCACAACGGTTCTCATTCCATATTTTTTGACAAGATTTGAACTTGAAAGTCGCATTTTATTCAAATTTAAAGTTAGCAGATATCCAGACCCAGCTTATCCTGCAAATCGCGGGCCCCTTCGTTGTTTTTCAGAATCTCCCTTGCCTTTTCGCTCGGCATATATGGTTTCGGGGCTGTGTCTTCTTTTTGAATTACCTTTAGGATGACGTGCAGATTGCTGTTCCCGAGATTGTTGCGAAGGAATGCATCAAACTTGGCAACCCATTTTGCCTCAATGAATTCCCGGCGCTGATCGTTGCTCACAATCTGCGTTATAGTATTGTTATCCGGGTTGTATTCCGGAGTGTTGTTCCTGAGCTCGGCGGCAAGTGCCGGTTGTTTGTCAAGGGTTGCAATCAGAGCGTTCCAGGCTGTCTTCAATGAGTCGTCAGTAATGGGGGAGTCTGTCTGTTTTGCCTCCTCTTCCTTCTTGGCT
>JABUTQ010000291.1 GCA_021443605.1 Bacteroidales bacterium
CCTATAGGTCCCATCGGTATCGATGCCCCTATCCCCACGATGAATGCTTTTATGAAATTCTCTAACACAACAACAAAGATAGTAAAAATCATTATATTTGTAGTCTGTAACGATATTTCAGGTCTGTTTATGAGACAAAAGCTCCTATTTCTGTCGTTTGTGGTGTTGGCAAGTATCCCGTTTTTGGTACCCCATACGGGATGGCTTTCGCTGTTTGCATTTGTTCCGCTTTTGTTTTACACCCAGGATCGGGACGACAAAGGGGTGAAGCATACGGGATGGATGACATACCTTGCTTTTGTCTTGTTCAATGTTGCCACCACTTTCTGGATATGGTGGATATCGCCTGTGGGGGCGGTGGCAGCGATAGCGCTTAATGCGCTTCAGATGAATTTTGTATTCTGGATTTACAGGAGAAGCCGCAAGCGCTTCAGTGAGGCGTTGTCTCTCATCTTGCTTGTGTCGCTATGGATTGCGTGGGAGCATATTTATCAGAACATAGAGATAACCTGGCCTTGGCTTATTCTTGGAAACTCCTTTGCGACAACACCTTATCTTGTTCAATGGTATGAATATACCGGTTTTCTCGGAGGCTCCCTTTGGGTGCTTGCTACGAATATCTTCCTGTTTGTTCTCATCAAGAGCATAAGAAAGGAGCCCTTTGTGACCGAAAAATATGCCCGCCGCAGAAGGGTTGCCACAGTGGTGACTTGTGCGTTGCTGCTGACTGTGCCCCCTTTGGTTTCCTCCATTATCTTTGCCCGTTTCAAGGAGAGTTCAAACCCTCGCGAAGTCGTTGCAGTTCAGCCAAATATAGACTCTTATACCGAAAAGCACGGAGGGCTTTCACAGAAGATGCAGGATTCCGTGATGTTTTCGCTTGTCTCAGAGGTGATTACCACTGAGACAGATTATGTGATTACTCCAGAGACATTCACTTTCAACTTGAATCTCGATTATCCTGAGGATAATATCACCTTTGTAGGGGTGAAGGATTTCTTGAAGGATTATCCCAAGGTAAATTTTATCCTCGGATCGTTGACATACAGATACTATTCTTCGAGGGCGCAGGCTTCGGATGCCGCATCAAAATTAGGGAAGGGGTGGTATGACAGATACAATTCGGCTTTGCTGATAGACAGCACCGGCAGATTCTCATATTACCACAAGAGCCGCCTTGTTCCGGGAGTGGAAATTATTCCGTATCAGAAATATATACCGTTCCTTTCAAGTATCACCTCCGCTTTCGGTGGCTCTACTGGCAGTTATGCCAGATCGTCTGATGTAGAGAACCTGATTTCTGCAGACGGCACTCCGGTAGGGGTGATGATTTGTTACGAATCGGTTTTTGGCGAGTATTATAGGCGTACCGCTGCCAAAGGGGCCGGCTTTACGGCAGTGATAACCAATGACGGCTGGTGGGGAGACACCCCGGGCTATCGGCAACATTTCCGTTTTGCCAAGCTGCGCGCCATAGAAACCCGCCGCGACGTGG
>JABUTQ010000037.1 GCA_021443605.1 Bacteroidales bacterium
GAAGCACCCATATTCATATAATGCTCTCCAGGGGTTAAAAAAGTGAGTGGAGCAATGAATCCACCGCCATTTGTCATCTGATGGAGCCTGTAGCGCAAAGGCACTGCGGCAATCTCGTCATTGGCAACGGTAAACTGGTTTATCCACGATTTAAGGGTATCGCGTTCGTATCTGTAAATTACAAAATCATCTGGAAAGTCCTTAAAATCAACCCATTCGTCTGCCGGCATAGAGAGAACCTTGAGAGCATAAGATTCCATAATCGACTGCCTTTCGTGGAGATTTTTCTCGATTCGTTTCGTCTCCCTGTCCATCGTATGGGCATAATCGGCCGATATGAACGACAATGCGAACAGCACAATTGCTATCCCCATTATTATGAATGCCCAATATTGTTTCTTGAATTTCATTCGTGGTGATATGGTTCCCCTTTCATTATTGTAAATGCACGATATAGCTGCTCAAGAAAAAACAGGCGTATCAGCTGGTGGGAGCAGGTCATCTTTGACAAGGAGAGCATATCTGATCCCCTGTCATAAACCGCTTGGGAAAATCCCCAACTACCTCCGACAACAAACACCAAATCTTTCTGGCAATGCGCCAGCCTCTGCTCCAAATGTTGTGCCCAACCGATTGAAGAAAAGGACTTTCCCCTTTCATCCAAAAGAATCACTTCGTCTCCCGGATGGATGTTCTTCAAAATCTCAACCCCCTCCTTCTCTTTGATCTGAGCCGGAGAAAGTGCGGACACTTGCTTCAAATCGGGGATTTCCACAACGGAAAAACGGCAATAACGGCCGATTCGGGAGGTGTAGAGAGACATCCCTTCCCGAACATACGCTTCTGCCGTCTTACCAACGAGTATTAGTCTGATTGCCATCCCGACTGCAAGTTTCTGCAAAGATAAGTCATTTATCCTTAACCTGCATTATATCTTATGGCTTGATTTTTGAATGAAATATCGCTACCTTAAAAAATGATAGAAATTATATGAAGAAATCTCTTGTTCTGATATGTCATCTGCTGTGCATTTTCGCCTGCGCGAATGCACAACAAATTGTCAGTCCGGAGGAACACGACGTCTTCGCCCCAATCTCCAAATACTTCAGCAACGGAGATTACACAAAATTGTCTGCTTGGTTTGCCGATAATCTTGAATTTGAGATACTTGGAGTCACAACAAGCTGCTCGCGAAACCAGGGGCGTCTCATTATGAAAAATTTCTTCAGCACTTATGCCCCACGGTCATTTGCAATAATACACAAGAGCGGCAAATCGCCTATGTCCTACGCTGTCGGGGAGTTGGTGGCCGGAGGCGAGAAGTTTCGGGTAATCATCTATGCCAAGACCGACGACGGCAAAAACTTCATCCAGCAGCTCTGCATCGAAAAAGAGTGAGTAACGCCGCTGTAGCGGGTTCGTCATCCTGAGCGGTAGCGGTCTCGTCATCCTGAGCGGTAGCGAAGGATCTCCTCAAAGCAGCTTGCCATTAACA
>JABUTQ010000344.1 GCA_021443605.1 Bacteroidales bacterium
GCCTTATAGCTGTTGAGCGGCTTGCCCTTGAGCGAAAAGACAGCCTGCGTATTTGTATCCCTTATCTTCTTGATGGAGCCGGAAGCGGAATCACCCTCAGTGAGGAATATCATCGTCTTGTCGGCAAGCTGGTGTTTATCAGGGAAATGGACACGGCAGTCGCTGAGCTTCTTGTTGTTGAGAGATGCCTTCTTTATCCTCTCTTTCGCCTCCTTGCGGATACCTTGAATCGCCTTGCGCTCCTTTTCAGCCTCCAAAATCTTCTTCAGGATGATGTCGGCGACATCTGAATGGCGGTGGAGATAGTTGTCCAGCTCCTGTTTCAGGAAATCCCCCACATATTTCAAGATTGTGGGGCCATCCTTATACATCACCTTGCTGCTTAACTGAACCTTTGTCTGTGCCTCAAACTCAGGCTCTTGAATTTTTACACTGATAGCACCGATAATGCCTTGGCGTGCATCGGCAGGGGTAAAATCCTTCTTGTAAAACTCCTTGAATGTGCGCCCCACGGCCTCCTTGAAAGCGGAAAGGTGGGTACCTCCGAGAATCGTATTCTGTCCGTTCACAAAAGAATAGATATTCTCGCCGTATTTTGTGCCGTGAGTAAGGACAATCTCCACATCCTCCCCCTTCAAATATATTGGAGGATATAGAGGAGTCTCGTCCATATTGTCGTTGAGCAAATCCAGCAGACCATGCTCCGACTTGAATGCCACTTTATTGAAATAGAGAGTGAGACCGACATTGAGGTACGCATAGTTGTGCACCATCGTATCAATAAACTCTTTTTGGAACTGATAATCCCCAAATATCTCAGTGTCAGGAGTAAAAGAGATTAAAGTACCATTTTTTTCAGTGGTATCGCATTCAAATTCGTCCAACAGGTTACCCCGCGAGAAGGTAGCACCGGCACTCTTGCCGTCACGGAAAGATTGAATCTTGAAATCTACAGAAAGGGCATTTACCGCCTTGAGACCCACGCCGTTCAAACCTACGCTCTTCTTGAATGCGCGGCTGTCGAACTTGGCACCGGTGTTAAGCTTGCTCGATACCTTCACCACACTTCCAAGGGGCACTCCGCGACCATAGTCCCGAACCGTGAAAGTGCGCCCGTCCAAAGTAATCTCCACCTTCTTGCCATATCCAGAAGAAAATTCATCTATTGAATTGTCTATCACCTCTTTAGCAAGCACATAAATACCATCTGTGGAGTTGCTTCCGTCTCCCCTGCCCCCGATATACATTGAGAGTCTGCGACGGATATGCTCCATCCCATCCAGTGTCACGACATTGTCGTCAGTGTATTCCGAGAGATTCAATAAATCCTTTTCGTCTGCCATATAGCGGTAATTGTCATTAAAACCGCGAAGATACAAAAAAAGAGGGAAAACTTTAACGAGGAGGAATCACTACAGTCAATTTATTCCAGTCTATGCATTTTGCCACTTCAAGGGCGAGATAGTAACGATTTGCCCCG
>JABUTQ010000339.1 GCA_021443605.1 Bacteroidales bacterium
ATCGACGATGCCGTCTTGCGTATCTTGCGTCTCAAGGCCCGCATTGGTCTGCTCGACAATCCTACCTGGGACACGAAATCTTATTATAATTTCGCAAGCAAGGAGTTTGCACACAAAGCGCTTGCAACTGCCCTTGAATCAGAGATTTTGCTCAAGAACAACGGCATTCTTCCCCTCAAGGCTGGGCAAAAGATTCTCGTGACAGGTCCGAATGCCAACTCTATGCGCACCCTCAACGGAGGTTGGAGCTACTCTTGGCAGGGCAATCTTGCAGATGAGCCCCGTTTCACAGAGCAATACAACACTATCCTTGAAGCTGTCCAGAACCGTTTCGGAAAGGGCAACGTCGCTTATTATGAGGGTGTCAGATATACAAATGACCCCGCTCTCGGAATGGCATCCTGGCAGAGCGATGCCAAGACAGACTTTGCACAGGCAGTCGCAGCCGCCCGCAACAGCGATGTGATTCTCTGTTGTGTTGGTGAAAACAGCTATTGCGAAACTCCGGGCAATATCTCCGACTTGAATCTCTCTCAAAATCAGAAAGATCTCGTTGCAGCCCTTGGCGCGACTGGTAAGCCGGTCATATTGATTCTCAACGAAGGACGCCCGCGCATTATCCGTGACATTGAGCCGGTTGCTTCTGCAATTGTGGATATCCTCCTTCCTGGCAACTACGGTGCAGATGCCCTTGCAATGCTCCTTGCCGGTGACGAAAACTTCAGCGGCAAACTTCCTTATACTTATCCTTCGTACCCCAATGCCCTTGCAAACTACGACTTCCGCCGCGCACAGCAGCTCCCCGGACAGGGCGGTGTCTATAACTACGATGCCACAGTTCAGGTGCAGTGGTTCTTCGGCACAGGTTTGAGCTACACCACATTCGAGTATTCAAATCTGAAACTGGACAAAACTTCATTCACTGCGGATGATGTCCTCACTTTCAGCGTAGATGTGAAGAATAGCGGCAAAGTAGCGGGGAAAGAGGCAGTTATGCTCTTCTCAAGCGACCTTGTGGCAAGTGTTTCTCCTGAAGTGCGCCGCCTTCGCGAATTTGCCAAGATAGATTTGCAACCGGGTGAGACAAAAACAGTTACATTCAAAGTTCCGGCAAGCCGTCTCGCATTTGTTGGCTACGATATGAAATGGATTCTCGAAGAGGGTGAATTCCGCTTTGCCGTTGGCTCTGAAAGCATCAACGCAAACTGCAAGAAAACCAAGGTTTGGAAGACTCCGAACATTTAGACAGAAGCTTTTATCCCATATTCCGCAAAGATTGAAATGACTTTTTCAATCTTTGTTTGGGAAGGGATATCCATCTGATAATCAAGAGGATTGTAGATTGTCCCAAGACGGGCGTGCTTCCCTATGGCGATATCGTGGTAAGGCAACAGCTCAACGGACGGGACATTCGGCAACGATGATAGGAAAAGTGCCGATGAAGTGATATTTGCTTCGTCGGCATTTATTCCTTCTATAA
>JABUTQ010000248.1 GCA_021443605.1 Bacteroidales bacterium
GAGCTCTCTGAACTGGACACTATCCGTCTTTCTAAGAATATGATGAAAGGGCACAAATGGGAGCTTTTCGTGCTCCAGCTCAGCTTCATCGGGTGGATATTGCTCAGCCTCCTCTCGTTAGGGATTGGGCTCTTATGGGTTATTCCTTATATGCAAGTTGCCGAAGCCCATTTCTATGAAGATGTAAAGGCTGAATACGAATTAAAAGCAACTATCGCATAATCAGACTGTTCCAGGTAGCTGATGAAAAAAAAAGAGACACCGGACGAAAACAAAACAATCCATTGTCTGAACTGCGGCACGGAATTCAAGGGGAATTTCTGTCCGGAGTGCGGACAACGTTCTTCCGTCAAGAGGCTCACTTTTGGGCACATCTGCAAGGAAGCGGCGTGGAACGTCCTCCGAATGGACTCAAGGGTGTTTCCCACGATATGGTTTCTTATTACTAAACCGTGGAAAGTCATATCCGAATATATCCACGGCAAACGGATAAGATACACTCCGCCGGTGCGTCTGATTACCATTTTGTGTCTCGTGGGTGCCGCACTGGAGGCCATCCCGGGCCTTGATGGAAACCAGCTTATGGTGAAGTTCAATGACCACGAAGATATCTTCGGAAAGGTGGGCGCGGCGATTGCCGACTTCGTGATGAACAGTCAGGTGTTTCAAACGATCATCATAGGAATCCCCACGATTATCATATTGTACCTGGTGTATCTCCCCTTCGGCAGCCGCAAATTCAACATTGCCGAATATGTTTACACCTACTTCTATATGATGGCCTCATCGACAATCATAAATATCCTGATGCTCCCATTACGACTTATCAAGGAGAATCTGGATATGTACGTGTCATTCGCATGGATTGCAGTGCTTTCGTTGATTCTGCTCTTCAAGGCGTTTCGTTTCAAGTCGTTTGGCGTCCGTGTATTGATGGTATTCGTGGCCGGCTTTGCCTTCTTGATGTTCATCTTCTTGCTGGCTTTTATATTCTACAAATTTGGAAAAGTAGATTTGTTTCAAATAAATTGATATGATTAATCTTAAACTATAACATAATGGAACAGAAAGACTTAGAGCAGATTAAAGCTCACGGGCTCAGCCTGGCCGACATAGAAAGGCAACTCGAATATTTCCGCAACGGATTTGAAACGATGAAGCTCAAGGGGGCAGCCACTCCGGCTGAGGGGATTAAAGTTCTCAGCGAAGATGAGGTGAAGGAAGCCCTTGCCGCAGATTTGTCATCTTTGAAACTGGCCAAGTTTGTGCCGGCTTCCGGTGCAGCTTCAAGGATGTTCAAAGACCTCTTCTCCGGAGCCGACACTCTCAGTTCAGGCGGTGAACTGGCAGAGGGAGCGCCCGCTGCGAAATTCTGCAGCCGCATAAAGGATTTCCCGTTCTTCTCGGAAGAGTTTTACGGGGACAAAAGTCAACTTGACATTTTGAACAACACGCTCCTTGCACAAGGTCTT
>JABUTQ010000159.1 GCA_021443605.1 Bacteroidales bacterium
AAGACCACCCCTCAGGAATTTTACAAGAGCATCGTGCCGGAAGATTTCAACCCTGAGACCTACATTATGATAATGAACGACCCCACAAGGGAGTATTACAAACTGTATGATATTGATAATTACAGAAATACAATCGAAGGCATTAACTGGGTATATCTCAATCTTCCCAACGACGTAATCAAGAAGGCCGCACTTGCTTCCATCAAGGATAACCAGCCGATGTACGCATCGTGCGACGTTGGCAAGCAGAGCAACTCCCGCGCCGGCATCCTCGACGTAAACAACTACAGCTATGACAAACTCTTGGGCATCAATCTGGATATGGACAAGAAGGCCCGTATTCTCACCCGCCAGAGCGGATCTTCTCACGCCATGCTTCTTGTGGGATGCGACACAGACGACAATGATGTCCCTGTAAAATGGGAGTTTGAAAACAGCTGGGGAGCCGCAAGCGGACACAACGGATACCTCACCTTCACAGACGAGTGGTTCAGCGAATATATGTTCCGCATCGTCATCAACAAGAAATATCTCGACAAGAAATCAATCGACGCCCTCAAGACCAAGCCGGTGCTCGTGCCTATGTGGGATTATATGTTTTAATCTGAAAAACAATTAGTTATGTTTGCAAAAGAGACATATGTAAATCGCCGCAACCGCCTTGTGGCATCGTTGAAAGACAATTCGGGGCTTCTCCTTTTCCTCGGAAACAGCGAAGCATCCTATAACTATCCCGACAATCAGTATCTTTTCCGCCAGGACAGCACTTTTCTCTATTATTTCGGAATAGACAAGCCCGATTTTGCAGCTGTCATCGACCTTGACAACGGAAAGGAGATTATCTTTGGAAATGATGTCGATATAGACGACATCATCTGGATGGGGCCTCAGCCATCAGTGGCAGACCAGGCTGCAGAAGTGGGTGTGACAGAGACACTTCCGTTTGCAAAATTATCCGAAATGGTGAAAGAAGCCATCGCAAAGGGGCGCAAGGTGCACTATCTCCCCCCGTACAGGAATCACAACAAGATTATGATTCATCAGATGTTCGGCTATGGCTTTGATGAAATCAATCCCAAGGCCAGTCTGGACTTCGTGCTGGCAGTGGTTGCGATGCGCCTCATCAAGGAGCCTTGCGAAATTGCCGAGATAGACAAGGCTTGCGACCTTGGATATGTGATGCACTACACCGCAATGAAGATGATGAAGCCGGGCATCGTGGAGCAGGAGCTTGTGGGTGTGATGGAGGGAATCGCCCGCACCGGCTATGCGGTATCTTTCCCGATTATCTTGTCGATGAATGGTGAGACATTGCACAATCATTCTCACCATCAGATACTTACAGATGGAAGGCTCTGCGTGATAGATGCCGGCGTGGAGATAGCGTCTCACTATGCTTCAGACCACACGAGGACTCTCCCCTGCGGCGGACGCTTCACACAGCAGCAGAAAGAGATTTA
>JABUTQ010000035.1 GCA_021443605.1 Bacteroidales bacterium
TGGAGCACTCTCGAAGGGAACATATCCGGCAAGATAGACATCGCCCTCATAGGTGAAAACCATGTATATCACGGATACGGCATCCCGTTCGACCCGGAAGGACTTCTTGGTGCAATTTCGGGTGCCGGAACGGTGCTGCTCGGCTATTTTATTGGACAGACAATCAGACATACTGAAAACAAGATTGAAGCGGTGGCAAAACTTTATACGATTGCAGCCATCTGCCTTGCCCTCGGATGCATCTGGAGCATCTGGCTTCCCATCTGCAAGCCGATGTGGACAGGCTCGTACGTGCTCTATGCCGGCGGTTGGGCAATCTTCTGTCTCGCCTTTTTCATCTATTTTATTGATATAAAGGGAAAAGAAAAGATTTTCACTCCTTTCAAGGCAATGGGTATGAACCCTCTCTTCGCCTTTGCAATGGCAGCAATCTTCACCAAAACGCTGAGCCGCATCAAATGGACCACACTCGCCACAGCTGCAGACGGAACCGTCGCCGAAAAGACAATCAGCGCATCGGGATGGTTCTACCAAAACTGCTGCGTGTCCCTTTTCGGGGCAAACAACGAATATTCGTCACTTATGTATGCCCTTGTTTATGTTGCGGTATTCCTCGCAATGGCGATGTTCCTTTATAGAAAGAAAATCGTTATCAAGCTGTAAACTATGTATATAGGCGTCCTTTCAGATACTCACGGCTCTTTCGATGACACTTTGATGAAGTTCTTCGATCCCGTTGACGTGCTCTGGCACGCCGGCGATTTCGGAGGAATTGCCGTGGCAGACAAGATTCTGCTGTTCAAGCCCCTTGTCGGAGTGCACGGCAACTGCGACGGCATAGATGTGCGCGTATCGTATCCGGAGATTCAAGTGTTTGAGGCAGAAGGAGTTACAGTATTGATGAAACATATCGGAGGATACCCCGGAAGATACGACTACAGCGCTTTCGGAATGATTGCCAAACATAAGCCGGGGATATTCGTCTGCGGCCATTCTCATATCCTTAAAGTAATGAACGACAGCAAGTTCAATCTTCTTTCGATTAATCCCGGAGCTGCCGGACACCAGGGTTTTCACAATGTACGCACCGCAATCCGCTTCCATATAGATGACGGACATATCCACGATATGGAAGTTGGCGAATGGAACAGATTCTAACGAACAATCTTAAATAAAACTTATATGAAAAAAACTTTACTCACTCTGGCTCTGGCATTTGTGGCATTGTCACTGGCCGCGCAGCAGGAGCCGAACTACGAGCTGGCCGCACAGTTTTCGGCAAAGCGCGTGAACAATATGGTGTTCTCCACATCGGTCACTCCAAACTGGTTCCAAAATTCAGACAAATTCTGGTACGAATGGAAGACCTCCAAGGGGACTGAATACTACATCGTGGATCCCATTGCAAAGACGAAGAGAAATCTCTTCAATATGGAGCGTCTTGCAATGCAGATTAC
>JABUTQ010000219.1 GCA_021443605.1 Bacteroidales bacterium
GGATTTGACAAGATCTGCTAACCCTGCATGGAGCAGCAAAAGCAGAGGATAATTATGGGAATTGACCCCGGAACCAACATTCTTGGTTACGGGGTTATCCTTGTGGACAGCCGCAAGGTCCATTTCGTGGATATGGGGGTGATCGATCTCCGCAAGGAGAAAGATCATTTCACCAAGCTTCGCAGGATTTTCGAGGAGACCGGAGCGCTGATGGATCGTTATGCCCCGGATGATCTTGCTGTCGAAGCTCCCTTCTATGGCAAAAATCCACAGGTGATGCTGAAACTCGGCCGTGCGCAGGGCTCAGCCATCGCAGCTGCTCTCCACCGTCAGATTCCTGTGTCGGAGTATGCTCCCCGAAAAGTGAAAATTGCGATTACCGGCAACGGTGCGGCGTCAAAAGAGCAGGTCAAGGATATGCTTGAGCATACAATGGACGTCAAGCTTGATGTAAAATATCTCGATGCGTCTGATGCCCTGGCAATTGCGATGTGCCACTATTATCAGCTGACAAGCCCCCTTTCCGACCTTTCCGGCTCTTCAAACTGGAAAAAATTCATTGAATCCCATTCGGACCGTGTTTCCGAGGGTAAAAAATCCAAATAAATTTAAACATCCGAAACTTTCGTCAGTCAAAAACTTGACAAAGTTTTTTATGATAACAATGAGACTGAAAACACTTCTGACATCGATTCTTTTTATGGCGGCGGTCCTTACCGCATCAGCGCAGAAATATAATATAAAAGCACAGTTCGTGGATTCTAAAAGCGGGGAGGGGGTTGAATTCGCCACCGTATCAATAACCCCGGCCGGCAGTGACAAGGTTTTGACATACACTTTGACCGATGGCTTCGGAAATTTCGAGCTGAAAGGGGTCAAGGGAGGTAAATATTTGTTGAAGAGCGAATTGCTCGGTTACGACAAATTCTCTCAGGAAATAACACTCGAGAAGGATGTGGATATGGGGAAACTCAAGATGGCGGTGCAGGTCAATTTCCTGGAAGGGGCGATGATTTCCGATGTGGGCAATCCTATCGTGATGAAGAAGGATACAGTGGAATTCAATGCCACTTCATTCAAGACAACCGACAATGATATGCTTGAAGATCTCCTCAAAAAACTCCCGGGAGTAGAGGTGGATACCGACGGCACTATCACATCCAACGGAAAGACAATTTCCAAAATCACAATCGACGGCAAGACATTCTTCCTGGATGATCCGCAACTTGCCAGCAAAAACATCCCCGCTAAGATTATCAACAAGGTGAAAGTGGTGGAGAAAAAGTCTGAACAGGCAGAATTCACCGGCATTGACGACGGCAACGAAGAGACCGTAATCGACCTCAGCGTGATGAAGGGAATGATGAACGGATGGTTTGGAAATGTCTCGGGTGGTGGCGGAAGTGATGTCCGTTCAGCCTCGTCGGCAAGGGATAACGATTTCCGTTTCCAAGGT
>JABUTQ010000195.1 GCA_021443605.1 Bacteroidales bacterium
TGACGATGACGCTGAAAAGCGACACTCCCGATTTTGAGACATACGTTGCCAATCTTCGCAAGATGAGATATATCGACGGGGTTGTAGATGGATATGCTTCCCGGAACCACTACACCAGCGGATGGATTATCCAAGGTGAGCAAAATGGTGTCTTCGAGGAGATTACAAGTCAGATTGGGGGCAAGCCGTACGACCAGAAGTTCTCTTTTATGTCAACTCATCCCGATTCATATAGGCAACTGAAAGATAATCCCGGCCTGATAAAGAAGATAATGGCAACCGAGAAAGAACTCGAAGCACACGACTATTATCTGATTTCAAAAGAAGACATCCCGACAGCGGCTCCGCTGATTCAGAGCGGTGACATCCTCTGTTACAACACTTCAACGAAAGGGTTGGACATCGCACACGTGGTTTTTGCATACAAAGAGGCGGACGGGGTGCTCCGCTTTATCCACGCATCCGGCAGCGCAATGAAAGTGCAGATAGACCCCAAGCCTGTCAAGCAATATACAGACGGTATTAAGTCGCACAACGGAATCAGAATCGTCAGACTTAAATAATACGGAATGAACAAATATATATGTCTGATAATCACTCTGTTGGTATCTGTCTCTTGCAGCAATGCCCAGAAGGTGGATTTCTATCGTTTCAAAATTCTTGAGACATATCCTCACGACATCACTTCTTATACTCAAGGGCTTTTCTTTCACAACGGGGAGCTCTATGAGAGTTGTGGCCAGTATGGGGAGTCGTCTATGCGCAAGGTGGATATAAAGAGCGGCAAGGCGGTGCAGCGAGTCAACTTTGACGGCCGTTATTTCCTTGAAGGCTCTTGTATGATAAACGGCAAGCTGTTCATCCTCACTTGGCGTGAGGGCGTGTGTTTCGTCTGCGACCCCGTAACGTTCAAGGAAACTGCCCGTATTCCGCTCAGAGGCGAGGGGTGGGGGCTCACCACAGATGGGAAGCAGCTCATAATGAGCGACGGCTCTTCCAATATCTATTTCAAAGATCCACGGACGTTTGCAGATACGAGAACGATATCCGTCACTAAAGACGGGAAACCTGTGACTTATCTCAATGAGCTCGAATATATAGATGGTAAGATTTGGGCGAATGTCTATGGGCAAGACGTTATCGTGATGATTGATCCGAAAACCGGCGTGGTCGAGGGGATTCTGGACTGCCGCAATATCCTTCCCAGACGCGACTATACCTCCCGCACAGACGTGCTCAACGGCATTGCTTACAATCCCGATACGAAAGAACTTTATATCACAGGCAAGTATTGGCCGAAAATGTTCAAGATTAAAATCGAGAAATAGAGATGGATTTCGCGCAGTTCATGAACCAGTATTTTGAGATTATCGCAGCGGTAATCGCCTTCGTCTATGTCGTTTTTCAGATATTTCAGAGCAATTGGACATGGTATCTCTCCAT
>JABUTQ010000415.1 GCA_021443605.1 Bacteroidales bacterium
AGCACTTCGCCATCGTATTCGTTGACCAAAGGGCGCAGATCGCGGTCGGCAATGAGGAATCCCGCACCGGCATCCTTCATCATAAAGTTCAGGCGTTCAGTAGGATATGATGGATCCAATGGCTGATATGTAGCCCCCGCCTTCAATGCGCCAATGGAGCAAACCGCCATCATTTCGGTACGGGGAATGATGATTGACACCACGTCTTCCCTGCCGACGCCCTTTTCGCGGAGATATAGCGCTACTCGGTCTGTGAGGTCATCAAGCTCGCCATAGGTAAGTGTGGCGCTGCCCGCAACGATGGCCGTGCCCGTGGGAGTGCGCTGAGCCTGCTCCCGAAAGAGATCCACCACGGTCTTTGCATTATCGTATTCAATATTTTTTCCTTTGCCAAGCTTTACGGCTTCATCTTTCTGATTTTCAGAGCAAAAAGAGAGTTGGCCGATAGTCAGACCATCCTGTGCCTCGCACAGCTGCTCAAGGATGTGTTCGTATGTCTTCTTTGCACTTTCAATTATTTCTGCGGGATAGTTATCCGTGGAGGCGGCATCAATGTGTTTGACATTGGAACTGTCCACCTTTGCAATCAGCTCGCTCACAAGTGTTTCGTCTGTCCAGAAACAATCTGTGTCGTCAAGAGAATAAAGCTGCTCCGTAAGCAGAATTGCCGCATTGATTAAAGCCGGATTTGCCTTTGACAATTTTTCCATAATACTTTCCCCTATATTAATTTTTTGAGAGACAGAACATTATATCCATCCCGATATTCATAATCCATTTCATCGACCATATTCTTGGCAAGATGTATTCCCAACCCGCCAATCGGACGCTCCTCCAGGGGGGCATTCGTGTCCGGTACTGCAACCGCGGTGGGATTGAACGGAACGCCGCAATCGGCAATTTCAATCGTGAGCATCCTACCGTCGAGAGAAGCGGTGAGGGCTATCTCGCCGTCGATGTTTTCCGGATAAGCGTACTTTATCACATTCACGACCAATTCCTCCACCGCAAGCCGAATCTTGTTCATCGCAACAGCCCCTATCGAGAACTCCGATTCTATCCCATCAAGGAAAGCCTCCACCCTTGGCAGTTCCCCTGTTTCGTTGCGAAAAACCAACTTATGATGCCGCTTTATGTTGTTATCAGTCATATCCTTATAAAACACCCTCAATTTCCTCTAAGAAGCTGTTTATTTTAACCTTCAAAGTTAATACTTTTTTTGTTGGGGCAAAATGAGTAATTTAGTAGTCTGTAAGGAATATACGTAGCATCCCTCACAGACTAACTTCCACTACAACAAGGATTAATGACACTTCCAGTCATTCTGAGCGGCAGCGAAGAATCTCCCCGTATACACTCAAAAAGGTCTTCAGAGTAAAAACTTTAGGTCCTTAGAGTAAATCACAATAAATGTGTAGATTATTCTTCTTATCTTTGT
>JABUTQ010000278.1 GCA_021443605.1 Bacteroidales bacterium
GGGGCATCACTGTCAAAATCGAGGAAACGGCGGAGCTGATTCTTTATCGCCTCCTGATTGTGACGGAGGGTCTCTTCATCGAGAAGATTACGCTCCTTGGACTTCATCGAAGGGTCTCCAATCATACCTGTTGCACCACCCACAAGGGCTATGGGACGGTGTCCGCACCGCTGCAAATGCTTGAGCATCATCACTCCTACGAGATGACCGATGTGCAGACTGTCTGCTGTGGGGTCAATTCCCACATAGGCAGAAACCTGCTCTTTCATCAAAAGTTCTTCGGTGCCCGGCATCATGTCGTGAATCATTCCTCTCCACTTGAGTTCCTGTACAAAATTCTTCATATCTATTTTAATTTTTATTCTAATAAGTTGCGAAGGTAATAATTTTTATCGTCTCTCTTTAAAAAACGACGACATCAGTTGAGAGCACTCCTCTTCCAGCACTCCGGAATCAACCTTGGTGCGGGGATGGATGAGTGAAGGGGTAAAAAGCGAAAAGCCCCGTTTGGGATCTGCTGCACCATAGACGATATGCCCCACTTGAGCCCAGTTCAATGCGGCCGCACACATCGGGCACGGCTCAACTGTGACATACAACGTGCAATCAGTGAGATACTTGCCTCCAAGATGCTCTGTCGCCGAAGTGAGGGCGAGCATCTCTGCGTGGGCAGTGGGGTCGTTGAGCCTCTCCACCAGATTGTGCGCTCGGGCAATGATGCGCCCCTCGCAGACAATCACGCAACCCACCGGAATCTCCCCATCCGAATATGCTTTCTGCGCCTCTTTGAGCGCCTCTCTCATAAATCTGTCGTGCATTTTTATCGTCCGTATTCAAAAAAGGCCTCCGAAAATCGGAAGCCTCATCATCTTTCCATTCAATCCTTTACAAATTCCAAAACACCGCTACTCGGCAGGAGTTTCTGACTCGGTATTGAAAGTGTTTGCAGGAAGCGAAGGCTGCCCCTCTACCGGAACGTTCTGCTCAATTCTCTCCTGAACCTTTGAAGTCTTTGCATACTTGCCCGGGGTGAGGAATGTGGCCACAACGCAGAGCACGAGGACCGTGCCGGCGAGAATCCAAGTAACCTTTTCGAGGATGTCTGCTGTCTGACGCACGCCAAAGGTCTGATTACCTGCTGCAAAGTTAGCTGCGAGTCCGCCACCTTTTGAGTTTTGAACAAGCACAACAAGAGTCAAAAGAACACTTACAATTACAATTATGATTGAAATTACGACGTAAGCTACTTGCATGGTTAATTATTTTTTGATTTTACATTTTCAATAAGGGACGCAAAGTAAACACTTTTTTGGGGATATAACAAAATTAGTTTGCTATAAATATCTATGGCTCTTTGGATAAAACCCTGTTCGGCATAGATTCCTGCCAAAGTTTCGGTGCATAAAAGGTCTTCCGAATCATTTGAAGAGGGCTCTT
>JABUTQ010000058.1 GCA_021443605.1 Bacteroidales bacterium
GCAAACGGCATAGCCGGTATGTCAGTGGGCTTCCCCATCGGCGGTGGCCTTGGATGGGTTGGCGGCATCATCTTCAACTATTTCTCTTCAGGCTTCACCGGAAACAAGGCTATGCTTTGGACCGGAGTTGTATTGGCGGTTGCCGCTATGGTGCTCAGTGGAGTTGCATACAGCAAGCTTACCAGCAAAGAGAAGAAAAGCCCCACAGCTGGTATTGTCTTCGCCCTTATCTCAGGATTCGGCTTCGCGTTTTTCTATGGTCTCGTTGTAAAATCGACAGCTCCCCAGTTCGGTGGGGTCGGCACCCTTTCACCTTACCAGGCAGTGTTCTTCTTTGCCCTTACAGTGCTGGTAACCACATTGATACTCAACCCTGTAGCAATGAATCACTCAGTTGAGGGAAAGACAACTATCAAAGATTACTTCAAGAATGGAAACGCAAAGATTCACCTCATTGGAATGCTTGGCGGATTTATATGGATGAGCGGAATGGTCATCAGTTTTATGACAGCCGGTGCTCAAATCAACAAGGCCGTCTCTTACGCCCTCAGCAATGCATCTCCTTTGGTAGCAATGATTTGGGGCGTATTCATCTGGAAAGAATTCAAAAATGCTCCAAAAGGGACGAACAAAGTCGTTGCAGCAATGTTCCTATCTTTCATAATCGCACTTGTAATCATCACTCTCTCAAATAGTTAATCTCAATACACGGTTGTATTAAAAAAGGGGGATAGTCTTGCGGCTATCCCCCTTTCCTTACCAAACTTATCTATGAAACTGTGAGTATAATTCTGTGATAACGAGTCAATTGAGGTGTGCCGTTATCTTTTGCCTCGATGATGATGTGAATAGTATCACCGCTCTTCGCATCGGCAGGAATTGAGACAACTGCACCATTTGCACCGGCATTCTCGATAGAAACTTCACCTTCGTAGCTTCCCACCTTGAACTGCCACCAAGACACGTCTAAGTTGTCGTTGTCGGGATCGCTTGTTTTTGCCTTTATCTTCACGCTTGAGCCGGCATTGACGGACATCTCGCCAACAGCTTTGATGATGGGATGGTGGTTCGCATCTTCATAAGCAGACTTCACAGACCAATCCAAACGGGCTGCAAGCTCATTCTGAATGGCTTCGATAAAGTTTTTGGGGATGGCGTCGTCACCGCGACGGGCTCTGTTCATAGGAGGAAACATCTGTTGTCCGGCAGGCGCTGCGGCCCTTGGCTTTGCAACAGGCTCCTTTGCGGCAACTGGAACGTTCAATCCCATTCGGGCTGCAAGTTTGGCATTCCCCTGAGGGGCAATTTCAGGATTCGAAGCCCCCCCGCCAAAAAGGGAGCTGTTGTCTCCGGAAGTGCCAATTTTACGTCTTCCTCCCCACCCTCCATAAGTGTCGTCTTTCCATGCCAAAAGTCCGTTATCTATAAAATTG
>JABUTQ010000080.1 GCA_021443605.1 Bacteroidales bacterium
CTCAGCAGGTAGAGCACAACACTTTTAATGTTGGGGTCTTGGGTTCGAGCCCCAAGCGGGTCACGAGGCGATCAAAAATTTGGTCGCCTTTTTTTGTTCTGAACAGCTTCTGAATCATAAAAAATCCCGCACCGGGAAGATGCGGGATCGAAATTGGCTTATAAAACTTCTTATTTGAAGAGCAATTTTCCGAAAGTGTTGAGATAGAGTCTCCAGTTCTTCCACTCGTGGCCACCGCCGCTGGTGTAGAGGGTGTGCTCCATACCGTTGCGCTTGAGGGCCTCGTCGAGAACCTTAGTGCCGGGCATTGCGAAATCATCGACACCACAACCAATCCAGTAAAGCTTGTAACCGGCCTTCTTGATTCCCTGAAGCTGGGCATCAAGTTCTGCACTTTCACGAATACCGCAACTCATAGGGCAGATGTAATCGAAAGTGCCGGGATAGAGAATAGTTGCACTTGTTGTGTGGCCGCCACCCATTGAAAGACCGGCGATTGCTCTTGCAGATGATTTTGGAATCGCACGGAAGTTCTTCTCGATGAACGGGATAATCTCTTTTACAAGGCTGTTTACGTATGCATTGGCAAATGCGGGATCGTTGTAAGCTATGGTCTTTTCCTCGATGTCCATAGGCTTTGCTGCCTGCTGACCGGGGTTACCATTAGGCATTACGACAATCATAGGAACGGCCTGTCCCTTCTCGATAAGGTTGTCGAGAATCTGGGCTGCGCGACCCATTGAAGTCCAAGCTTCCTCGTCTCCGCCACCACCGTGGAGAAGATATAGAACGGGATATTTCTGCTTTGTGTTCTTCTCATATCCGTAAGGAGTATAGACTGTCATACGACGATTGATGCCAAGCGACTCGCTGTCGTACCACATCTGGCGCACTGTACCGCGCTTTGTGGCATTTTTGTAGTTTTCGGTACGCTCGCCGGGGATGAGCACCATATTGAGATAACGAACACCGTCTCTCTGAACGAGATAGTTCTGAGGGTCGTTTACAGAAACACCATCAACGAAGAAGTTGTAGGTGTAGATTTCCGGTTCAGGGCAAGGGAGTTTCACTTCCCATACATAGTCTTTACCGCGTTGCATCGGGACATTGGCTGTCCAGCCAAGCCAAGATGGAGCTACAGATACCTGAGTTGCATACTCGGCTTTGAGACGGAATACTACGCTGTCGCCTAAAACCTCGGGTGAAACTACCTGAGGGCCTCTTCCAAAGGAGAAGTTGTTGAGCTCCTGTGCAGTTGCCCCGATTGAGAACAACGCGATGATAGAAGCAAGTATAAGTTTTTTCATGATGATTGGGGTTTGGGGTTTTCGGAAAAAGTTGTCATTCTGAGCGAAGCGAAGAATCTTTTCGTTTGCGGGGAGATCCTTCGCTGTCGCTCAGGATGACGAACCACTATGTGATTCTT
>JABUTQ010000086.1 GCA_021443605.1 Bacteroidales bacterium
TCCGCAGTGCACTCATTTTGAACCAGTTCCTTGAAAATCATCTTATCGAGGATGAGGTTGGCAAGGCTGATGTATTTTACTTTGACAAACAATTTGGCAACGATATAAGAAAGAGGCGAGAACCCGTAACAGACCACCTGCGGCACACCGACAAGGGCCCCTTCAAGACTTGCAGTGCCGGAGTTTATCACAGCCGCAGCAGCGCTTCTCATAATAGCGTAATTTTCACCATATACAACTTTTATCGCACTGTTTTTCAGATATTTATCATAATACTCACACTCAATGGACGGAGCTCCGGCAAGGATGAAATTGTATTTGTCACGGCCGAGTATTTTCTCCAACTCCAGTAATCGAGGCATCATAAAATTTATCTCCATTTTACGGCTGCCGGCAAACAATGCGATTGTCGGACGGTTGTCCAACGAGTGGCTTTCAATAAATTCGGCTGCACTCTTCCCCTCCGTCACCGCATCAATAAGAGGATTCCCCTCATATACGGCCTCTACTCCTTTCTTTCTGAAATATTCAACTTCAAAGGGAAATATGATAAAGAGCCTGTCAACATAATTTTTCAGTCTCTCGATTCTCCGCTCTTTCCACGCCCAAACTTTAGGCGCTATGTAGTAAAACACCTTGAAGCCGCGGCGGTGTGCAAATTCAGCTATCTTGAAATTAAATCCCGGATAGTCTATAAGTATCACTACATCAGGATTATAAGATAATATATCAGTCTTGCAGTCGGAAAGGTTTCTCCCTATTTTGCCCAAGTGAGAAATGACTTCGAAGAATCCCATCACGGCAGTCTCCTTGTAGTGACGCACAAGTGTGCCGCCAACGGCAGCCATCTTGTCTCCTCCCCAAAATCGAAACTCGGCCTGGGAATCTTGAGCCGCCAACCCTTTCATCAGGTTCGAGCCGTGCAAATCTCCGGATGCCTCTCCAGCCACAAGGTAATATTTCATAGGTTCCAGAGATTGTCAAGCCTCTCTATTTCAGTGTAATCGGTTGTGTCAATCCTATGCGCCACGATTGAAACATATCCATTTCCGTTGAGCAGGTGATCTGCCGAATATCCCTCCGTCTGCTCCGAATCCAAGCTCACGAATTCCCCTGTCATCCAATAGAACTCCCTCCCTTTGGGCTCTTCCAAACGGACGAACTCCCTTATCCACCTACCGGCGCCCTGGCGTGCAAAACGAATCCCTTTTATCTCATCTATTGGAAGGTAGGGAAAATTAACATTGAGATACACCCCTTTTTCAGGCGGCGATTCAAAAAAACGTTCCAAAATTTTTCTTCCAAAAAAATCTACGACAGAAAAATCGGGATCCTCCAGATGGGAACAAAGGGAAAAGCCCATAGACGGTATCCCATAGAGCGTCCCCTCTTTCACTGCCCCCAGTGTTCCGGAATAGATTGC
>JABUTQ010000309.1 GCA_021443605.1 Bacteroidales bacterium
ATGTAGTCGGCAACTGACACAAGTGTGTATTCTTCGCCGAAAGGCTCTCCGTTTTCGCATATCAGGGCGAGACGGTCAACGTCCGGATCGACGCTGATTCCGAGATCTGCCTTCTCTCTCTTCACGGTTTCGCACAGCTCCACGAGATTTGCCGGAAGGGGCTCCGGATTGTGGGCGAAATGGCCATTCGGGGTGCCGTTGATTGTGATGCATTCCACACCAAGCTGTTTCAGTAATTCCGGCATCACGACTCCTCCAACTGAGTTTACGGGGTCGAGCACCACTTTGAAATGGCTCTCGGCTATCGCCTTGCGGTCAACGAGCGGATAGTTGAGCACTGCATCTATATGTCCTTGGGCGAAATCTTCTTTTATCTCTTTGCCCAATTCTGTCACTTCCTTAAAATCAAATGTCTCTTTGTCAGCATATTCCAGCACTTTAGCCCCATCGGTCGCACTCAGGAATTCTCCATTGGCATTGAGCAGTTTGAGGGCGTTCCACTGTGCGGGATTGTGCGAAGCGGTGATTATTATTCCTCCGTCTGCCTTGAAATGTGTTACCGCCATCTCAGTAGTGGGGGTGGTGGCGAGCCCGATGTTTATCACGTCAGCACCGCACGAAATGAGAGTGCCGCAGATGACGTTATATACCATGTTTCCGGAAATTCTGGCATCTTTCCCAACAACGATGGTGAGTTTCTTGCCGGGGTTGCCGGATTGGATGAAAGCGGTGTAGGCGGCTGTGAATTTCACGATATCGACGGGGGTCAGATCCTCGCCGATTTTCGGGCCGATTGTCCCTCGGAAGCCCGAAATAGATTTGATGAGTGTCATTTGTTCAAGTTTATATTAGTTCCGCAAAGATAGTTATTATAGGATAAAAGTGGTCTTGCAAATTAAAAGATTGAGTTTGTTTTGTGTAAATGAAAATAATGATTACATTTGCGGCTCGAAAATTTAGAAAATTTAAAAAATAAAGTTATGAAGAAAGGAATCCATCCCGAAAGTTACCGTCTTGTTGCTTTCAAGGATATGTCTAATGACCACGTGTTCATTACTCGCTCTTGCGCCAACACAAAAGAGACCATCACAGTTGACGGCGTTGAGTATCCTGTTATCAAAGTCGAAATTTCAAACACTTCTCACCCGTTCTATACCGGTAAGATGAAGCTCGTTGACACCGCCGGTCGTGTCGATAAGTTCTACAGCCGTTACGGTAAGAAGTCTAAATAATCATAGACATCGCACAAGACAAGATAGAGCCAGCCTCCGAGGTTGGCTTTTTTTGTGCCCGAGAAAGTTTTGCATTTCGGTGCTTTAGTAGTACCTTCGCATCCTATAAGGGTGGGATATGCTATCGCCGTGCCTTTCGGGGTGCGGAGGAAAGTCCGGACAGCTCAGGGCGCTGCACTG
>JABUTQ010000020.1 GCA_021443605.1 Bacteroidales bacterium
GAGATTGTTATCTTCACCTTATATCGTTTATCTTCAGTCTCCTCAAATTTCATATTATACGAAATACGCGGAGTTTCAGATGGTTGGATCAACCCGACATATTTAATGTTTCGGCATCCGATCAATCTGCAGCTGCATCCGAGGACATCTTCGCAAAGTTCTACGGCGGTCTGTAGCAGGCATACTCCAGGAGTTATAGGATTGTCAGGAAAATGCCCCTTGTAGATCCTACTCTCAGGATTGAGCGTCAGATCGAATCTGGCATCCGGAAATTCTATTTCCGAATTCTCCCTGAAATATAATTCTCCCTTTAAACTGTTCATTTTTTGATAACTTGATTATTGAACATTATCGAGGTTGAGTCGCCGTTGCTCTCCTCAAAAGAGACCGAAGATGCATAGAGAGTTTTTCCGTCCAGCCGGAGGCAAACTTTTCTGAACATCTTTGCAATTGTTCTTGACTTGGGCGTGAGGGTGACGAGTATGCTGCCGTCACTTTCGTTGGAATATCCGATTTCAAAACTCTTGCGATCTGTTAGACTTACTCCGGTTATTGCATTGATAATGACATCTTTAAGCATCATTGTCATTTTGTTGGAGCTGTCGGACATATCAAGTCTCAGTTCAGTCGGCCATTTGTATTCCCATACAAGTGATTCGGGCGCCGAATATTCAAACTTCCCTTTCTGCACCACAGGTTCGTCGAAAAGCTGCGAAACCTTGGTCTGTGTGAAATCGGAGGTTATAGATACGATTCCCTCGTGGGCGGCGATTATTCTGGATTCCAATTCATCAGAACCGGCTCCCTGTGCAAGGGCGCCAATCCATAAAAGCTGGAAAAATATAAGAAATAGGGCCTTTTTCATACTACTTTGCAATAAAATATACACCTATCATTACAATTACCACACCTATCCATCTTGTGGCCGGCACAGTTTCGTGAAAAAGCACTACGGCTGCAACCAAACCAATTATGTAACTTATTGATAACAAAGGATATGCAAGGCTGAATTCGTAGTGCTTCAGCGTGTACATCCAGACCAGCATCGCGGCAAGTGCACACACTCCCGAAGCGGCGAACTGCCAGGTGGTGAAGACCGTCTTGAAATATTGCCACGACCACGAAAAGTCGCCGAAGCGCTCCACAGAGATCTTGAGCAGACTCTGCGCCGCCACCAATAGGACGGACTGGATGCATATCAAAAGTGTAAGTATTAGCATTTAAGTAACGTCAATGAATGGTCCTTATTTTGAAAATGATTGTGTATCAATATGAAATGAGGTTGATTGGCACATTCTCCCTCGTATATGAGATGTGCAGGAATCTTTCCCTTTGTCAGACAGATGGCCCCCACATACACTCCGAAAGCTGATGCGGAGAAAGATTCTCCGAAAAGATG
>JABUTQ010000337.1 GCA_021443605.1 Bacteroidales bacterium
ACTCTTTCAAATGTTTATGAAATTCGTGCCGAGTTGGGGAGGGAGCAGAAGAGTTTCTGTCTGATGGAGCTTGCGACAATAGGGGCAAGGTATCTCAAGAAGACGGGAGTGCTCGACAATATGGAGGTGAGCGAGGAAAACAATGCCTGCAGCATCTATATGGATGTGGATGTTGACGGCAAGATTGAAAAATGGCTCTTGCAGTTCAAGAACGAGACTCACAACCATCCTACTGAAATTGAGCCGTTTGGCGGGGCATCTACCTGCCTTGGCGGTGCAATCCGCGACCCTCTCTCAGGGCGCAGCTACGTATATCAGGCAATGCGTGTCACCGGAGCCGGAGACATCTGGCAGAAGGTTTCCGACACAATCCCCGGCAAGCTTCCGCAGAGAATCATAAGCACGAAGGCTGCCGCAGGATATTCAAGCTACGGCAATCAGATAGGACTTGCGACAACACATGTCCGTGAGATATATCATCCTGATTATGTGGCAAAAAGGCTTGAAGTTGGAGCAGTCGTCGGTGCAGTTCGTGTTGCCGACGTTCGCCGCGAGTCACCCGCCCCGGGCGATGTGATTCTTATGTTCGGCGGTCGCACCGGCCGTGACGGCATCGGTGGCGCGACAGGCTCTTCAAAAGAGCACAACGTGAAATCAATAGAAGAGTGCGGAAGCGAGGTGCAGAAGGGAAATGCTCCCGAAGAGAGAAAGATAGAGCGTCTGTTCCGTCGTCCGGAGGTTACACGCCTCATCAAGAAATCCAATGACTTCGGAGCCGGAGGAGTTAGCGTTGCGATTGGAGAGTTGGCAGATGGGCTCGATATATGGCTCGACAGGGTGCCGGTTAAATATAATGGCTTGAATGCCACTGAGTTGGCAATCAGTGAATCTCAGGAGAGAATGTCGGTGGTGATTGCTCCTCAAGACAAAGATGAGTTTATGGAGTATTGCCGTCAGGAGAATCTGGAGGTCACTTATGTGGCAAACGTCACCGACACGGCACGGATGAGAATGTATTACAACGGTAAGCTCATCGTTGATCTTTCAAGAAAATTCATAGACAGTGCCGGAGCTAAACATTACGCCACCGTCAAGGTCGGAACAGTTGCCGAGAAGGACGTGTTCCACAGGGAAGTGGCGGGTAGCGATCTCACCGAAAAGATAAAGAACAACCTTCTCGATGACAACGTGCAGACTCAGAAGGGATTGGCGGAGATGTTCGATTCCACCGTGGGGGCTTCTACCGTGCTGATGCCATTCGGCGGCAAGACGCAAAATACTGAAACCCAAGTTTCTGTGCAGAAGATTCCCGTAGGGAACGGCTACACCGACACTGCCAGCATAATGGCATTCGGATTCAATCCGTTCCTCACATCGTGGAGTCC
>JABUTQ010000113.1 GCA_021443605.1 Bacteroidales bacterium
GAGAAGGCTTATGAGAATAATCAGGCCGGTTTCGGCGATGAAAGATAATCTTACCTTGACATCGTTGCAGCCCAGGATTTTCCTGATATTGACTGACTTCACCCTTTGCGGGACGAGCGCAAAGAAAAAGTTTACGGTATTCGCCGCTGCGACAATCAGCAGGAGAAAGGAGATGAGCATTATCGAAGCAATCGTTTTTTTGTCTCCGTGAGAACCTCCACTGAGGTCGCCTTTAAGCCAGCACTCGCGAATGTTGGTAAGTCTGACTTCACTGGCTGCCACAAAAAGGTCACGCTCTCTATCAAACTCTTCCGAGGAGCCGATACTTTCCAAAATATCTTCTTTCATGCTGTCAAAATAAGGTAACATCACTCCCTTGGCCGCCTCCCGGGCTTTGGTCTGCACCTCTTTGGGATTGATTCCCTTTTCCAACTTTATGTAATAGATGTTGTTATAGCTGGCAGGGTTCCCTCCCCAGGCAGTCTCTTCATCCACTAAGTGGAGAATCTCCTTTCCTCCAAGGAGGCAGTTGTCGGGAAGGTCTTCGAAAACTCCGACTATGTCATATCTCAATTTTCTCCGTTTTAGTTCAATAGTGTTACCGGGATTGAGGGAGAATTTCTTTGCAAACGATTCGGATACAATTACGGCATTCGGTTTCTTGAAATCATCTGTCGAGCCGGAGCGCATCTCAATTCCGAACATCTCCACTGCATTAGGGGTGACATCGATGATTTTCCCCGAGATAACCTCTTCCGGACGAGTCTCATCCTTGAAATATTCTATCTTGTTGTATTTAAAATTACCGCATAATGCCCCATCTTCAATCCCCGGAACGTCCTTTACCATTTGTGCCACTTGCGGTCCGTTGCCGTTTATCGTATATTTCCCAGTTACCTCAGTCATAGAAACATCTGGGAATTCTACCCTGTAAATTTGATCGGAGTTCTTTATTCCGTGATTATAAGTCAGTTCCCATATCGTCTGAACTGAGAGAACGAATACCACAGAGAATACCGTGGCGAGCCCGAGGATGTTGATTGCACTCGAGAGCTTGAAGCGTCGTATCGTATTTATAAAACTTCTGAACATAGCCTGATTTTTTGCAAAATTATTGTTTTAAGATGATGGTTTCGTTGTTGCCGAGGGAATCGTAGCTGCAAATGATGACATTCTCGCCGGCTTCAAGCCCTTCGAGTACCTCGTAGTACTGGGGGTTCTGGCGCCCGATGCGGATGTCACGCCTGTGGGCCTTCTTGCCGTCTTTATCGAGCACGAGTATCCATTTTCCGCCCGTTGACTGGAAAAAACCGCCGCGGGGAATAAGTATGGCTTCGCTGCTCTGGCCGAGTTCGAGATTCATGTTGTAGGTCTGGCCGCTGCG
>JABUTQ010000184.1 GCA_021443605.1 Bacteroidales bacterium
TCTCTTCGAAGAACAAATGTACTGATTTATTGCTAATAACAAATCAAAGATTTTTCCTTATTCGTACAAATAATACTTCGCAGAGGTCTTTTTGAAAGGTTCGACATCTTTGTACCAGTAGTCTTTGATGTCTTCGAAGCGGTAGCGTTTGCCGAAGGCTTCGCGGATATGTTTGGAGCCGGTGACGATATCGAATGAGCGGAAGTTCTTTGCCTGCGGATTCTCAAACGGAGTGTGATCCGGATACATCTCAGCCACAACCTGCATCACATAGAACTGAACCTCAGTCAGATGCGCCTTCGCAAAATCGGTAAAGTAAAACTGCACCCCTTGGAGCTGTTTCCCTGCACCCACTGCATAGAAAGGATTGATATAGATGGGGCGGAATCCCACTCCCGGAAGGTTGAGTGCATTGAGCCTTGCGCAGAACTCTTCGGGCTTGTCTATCCACTCTGCGCAGAAGAGCTGGAACGGGAGGGTATATCCCACACCAATAGACATAAATCCTTGAAACTCACCGAGTATTCCCGATGCCGGATAGTAATAGCACGATTCTATCTGCGGGATATGAGGAGAGGGGAGCACCCACGGAAGTCCGGTGGCACCGAACGGCATACTGCGGTTCCATCCCTTCATCGGAACTACCGTCAGCTTGCATTTGACGGGGGCATCCTTACCCTTTTCTCCTTTGAGCAGCCCTTCCTCATTGAGCAGCGTGGCAAGCTCACCAACGGAAAGTCCGTAGATATAGGGAATCTCGAACATACTCACAAAGGAGTAGCAATCTTCCTCCACGATATTCCCTTCCACCTTGCCGCCGAGAGGGTTGGGACGGTCGAGGACAATCACCTCCTTGCCCTGCTCCGCGCACGCCTGCATCACCAGACCGAGGGTGCTGATGAAAGTGAACGAACGGCTTCCGTTGTCCTGAATGTCATAAACCACGGCATCCACGTCTGCCAGCATCTCGGGAGTGGGCTTGCGGCTTGCGCCATAGATGGAATACACCTTTACACCTGTTGCAGGGTCGATATAGTCATCAACCTTTGCACCGGCGTGGATATCACCGCGCACGCCGTGCTCCGGGCCGTAAAGCGCCACAAGATTCACGTTGGGGGCGGCGTGGAGGATATCGATTGTGGATACGAGGTTATGGTCTATTCCCGAAGGGTTTGTTACGAGTCCGATTCGCTTCCCTTCAAGTTGTTTGAATCCGCTTTCGCGAAGCACTTCGATTCCGGTCATCACAGCCGGAGCGGAATTGCTCTGGGCACAACATGCAACTGCAATCAGACAGCTGTATGCAAATAATAATATCTTTTTCATAAAATATTGTCAATCAATTATTTCTTACCATATTCAGGATCAATCTTCTTATCTAC
>JABUTQ010000269.1 GCA_021443605.1 Bacteroidales bacterium
AAAGTTTCCAGTTGCTCGTCGTTGTAGCAAACGTTCATCGCTGCACCGGAAAGGACGTACGACGGGCGCACGAGCACGGGGTAACCCACTTCAGAAATGAACTCCTTGATGTCCTCTATGCTTGTGAGTGCCCTCCACGCCGGCTGGTCTATGCCGAGTTTGTCGAGCATTGCGGAGAATTTGTCGCGGTTCTCCGCACGGTCGATGTCGATTGGAGAGGTGCCGAGTACAGGCACACCCTGGCGGTACAGCTTCATTGCCAGATTGTTGGGGATTTGGCCTCCCACTGATACGATTACTCCGCGAGGTTGTTCAAGGTCGATGACATCCAGCACGCGCTCCATAGAAAGCTCGTCGAAATAGAGGCGGTCGCACATATCATAGTCGGTCGAAACGGTCTCCGGGTTGTAATTTATCATTATTGATTTATAGCCGAGCTTGCGGGCGGTATTGATGGCGTTCACTGAGCACCAGTCAAACTCTACTGAAGATCCGATGCGATAAGCGCCCGAACCGAGGACAATCACAGACTTGTCATTCTTGTACCATTCAATTGAATGGGGCTGGGGGACAAGGCAATCTTTCTTCCATTCTTCGGTTGTGAGCTTGTCTGCATTTGTCGGCTCAACTTTTCCCAAATATGTGAAATAGAGATAGTTGGTAAGTTCGGGATGCTCTCCTCCTACTGTCTCGATACGGCGTACGGTAGGGAGGATGCCGCGCTGTTTGCGGTTGCGACGCACCTCGAGATTCGCCTTTTCCATATTCCCTTCCGGCTTCAAAACAAAGCGTGCAATCTGGAAATCGGAGAAACCGGCTGCCTTCACTTCGCGCATCTTCTCATCTGAAATCTCCTCCAAAGAGTTGAATTTCAGCAACTCGTGTTTCAAATCCACGATATGTTTCATGCGGGTGAGGAACCAAGGATCTATCTTGGTGAGCTCCTCAATCCTTTCAATTGAGTATCCATCTTCGAGAGCCTGTGCTATGGCGAAAATGCGAAGGTCGGTAGGGTTGGCGAGCTCTTCGTCGAGATTGTCAAACTTGGTGTGGTCGTTCCCAACGAAGCCGTGCATCCCCTGCCCAATCATCCTGAGACCCTTCTGAATCATCTCCTCAAAGCTTCGGCCGATAGACATAATTTCACCGACTGATTTCATTGAGGATCCGATAAGGCGGGAAACTCCGGCGAACTTGGTGAGGTCCCAGCGGGGGATCTTGCAAATCATATAGTCCAATGACGGAGCCACGTATGCAGAGTTTGGAGTGCCCATTTCGCCAATTTGGTCGAGGGTGTATCCGAGGGCAATTTTAGCCGCAACGAAGGCGAGGGGATAGCCGGTGGCCTTTGATGCGAGTGCCGATGAACG
>JABUTQ010000313.1 GCA_021443605.1 Bacteroidales bacterium
CAATCTTCCTAAGATGCAACCCCCTGTCAATCAGCAGGGGCGGAATAGTGAACGCTTACCTTCGTTCAGGATGACAGTTTCGTCATTCTGAGCGTCAGCGAAGAATCTAACTAACTGACATCAAAGGTTTCTGAGATGGGGAAAAGTCCAAAAAGTCCGCCGGTGTGGATGAACAATATGTTCCCTGCACCGCGGAGGCTCCCCCCTTCCTCCAGTTCGCACCGTATGCCATAAGTCGCCTTGCCGGTATATACAGGGTCGAATATCACCCCTTCTGTGCGGGCGGTCTTTTTTATATGTTCCAATTCTTCCGGCCGGCTGAGTGCATATCCGATTCCGACATACTTGTCATTTATCTCAAAATCAGCCATTTTAAGGGATTTGCGCAATTCCTCTCCCCTCTCGTCTGTAATCTCTCCCTGTGACACAAGATACGGAAGAGCTTCAATAGAAATCTCAAGGGCTTTTTTTTGGAAATACTCGACATCATCGCAGACAGCCATCGAAACAATCCTGCGACCATAACCTTTCACGATATTTGCAAGGTTCAGACCTGCGCAAGTGCCACCGCTGCCGGTTGCAACAACTATGGTGTCAAATTTTATTCCGAGCTCTTTCTCCTGCATAACAATCTCATTCATAGCATTGTAATATCCAAGAGTACCGATACCGTTTGAAGCCCCTTCGGGAATCACGTATGGCTTGTATCCCTGCTTGCGGTATTCCTCTGCCATCTGAGCCATAATCTCGTCTCTTCTTTTGTATTCCTCTTTGGTACAGAACTTTACATCCGCTCCAAGAAGGAGGTCAAGGAAATAGTTCCCTTTTAACGGCGGCTGCTCGGAGATGCGGAGCAACACGGCCGATTTCATTCCGAAATAGGTTGCCACAGCCACGGTTGCCCTGCAATGGTTGCTCTGAATGCCACCTGTGGTGATGAGCATATCGCAGCCCTGCTCAAGTGCTTCCTGCACAGCAAATTCGAGCTTGCGAATTTTGTTTCCGCTCCATTCACTGCCGGTCTGGTCGTCGCGTTTAATATAAATGGGTGCATCAAGCTCTTTGGAAAGCCGCTCCAACTTGTAGATTTTGGTGGGAAGATTTGCAAGATTCAATTTTTTCATCTGCTTCTTGAGTGTTTTTAGATTGATTTTTCTTGTAAAGTTAAGATTTTTCGGGGAAGAAATCGGTCAAACAGAGTCAAAATCACCTAAATTTCAAAAAAAACGCAAAAAAACTGCAAATAAATTTTGTTATTAAAAAATTATGCATACCTTTGTAATCCCAAACGGAAACAAACACCGCACGGGAGCTTAGCTCAGTTGGTTTAGAGCATCTGCCTTACAAGCAGAGGGTCGGGGGTTCG
>JABUTQ010000176.1 GCA_021443605.1 Bacteroidales bacterium
TTATGAAAAAGATAGTTTTTTTCGTTATTATAATGATTTCGATGGTTGGTTGTTCGGATTTAGACATAAAAAGAGACAATAAACTTTATTATAGAGGTGAGGTTAAATTGACTGAAAACCAGCTGAAGTTGTCTAAGAATACTGCAAACTTCTCATTTGGGGTTCTGGCGCAGATGGCCAAGGAAAACAAAGATAATGATATCTGTTTCTCTCCTTTAAGTTTGCAATATGCCCTATCTATGCTTGCGAACGGAGCTGCAGGAACAACAAGACAAGAAATCCTGGATGCAATGGGATTCAAGAAGAGTACAATTGACGAAGTTAATGTATATAACTCATTGTTGATGAATAAATTGTCAACGATAGATGAAAAGGTTACAGTATTAAGTGCAAACTCTTTATGGTGCGATATAGGGATAGAGCCCAAGGAATCATTTTCTAAAATGATAGAAGGTATTTACGATGGAAAGAGTGCAAATATCAGATACGCTACAGACATTGATACTGTAAGGCAGTGGATTACTGACAAGACTAATGGAATGATAAAGGATTTTCCTCAGTCTTTGGGAGAAAGAGCCACTATAGTAAACACGGTATATTTTAATGGAGAGTGGGACAACAAGTTTTATATAGAATCGACCAAGCAAGGTTGTTTCTACGAAGCAGATGGCAAGAAAGAAAAGGGAGATGTTTTCTATATGCATAAATATAGATTCGGAACTTCATACTCAAGCAACAATCAATATGAAATGGCAAGTTTTCCATTTGGTTCAGGAGCTTATGTTATGTACGTGATCTTGCCACAACCTAAAGTAACGACAAGTGAATGTATAGAGATGATTAGCAAGCGCGGATGGGATGCTTCAAGGTCAAATATGGCGTATTCTGTTCTTAATGTAAAATTGCCGAGATTTACGTTTGAAGATCAATGGCATCTTGGAGCTGCGTTAAGCAATATGGGGATGTCGAAAGCCTTCAATCCGTTTGATTCATCTGGTGATTTCACAAATATGGTTGATAATTTTTATGGCAAGATGGATATTTTACAAAAGTGCAAGATTGCCGTTTCGGAAGAGGGAGTTGAAGCGGGAGCTGCTACAATGACGATGTACTCAACGTTTAATAACAAACAAGTTGAGATTGTCGATTTTTACGTCACTCGCCCTTTCATATATGTGATTCAGGAACTCAACACCGGTGCAATCTTGTTTGTCGGACAGGTTCATCAACCCGAAATGGCTCAATAAGAGATCCTTCACTTCGTTCAGGATGACGTGTTGCCACCTTTAAACAAGAAAACCCGGCCTCGCGGTCGGGTTTTCGTTTTAAGGTGGCGGCTACC
>JABUTQ010000251.1 GCA_021443605.1 Bacteroidales bacterium
ACCATCCAGAAGAAGTTTACATAGCCGAGCGCCTCCTGGAGATAGCCGGCAAACATACCGGGAATCATCATACTGAGTGCCATAAACGCAGTGCAGATGGCATAGTGCGAGGTCTTGAATTCCCCTTCGGAGAAATATATCATATAAAGCATATAGGCGGTGAATCCGAATCCGTAGCCAAATTGCTCAATAGCCACTGCGATGCTCACTGCAACGATGCTTGACGGCTGAACCATACTCAGATAGACGAATGTGAGGCAGGGGAGAGTCATACAGGCCGCCATCCACCAGAGCGATTTTTTCAGACCGAAACGCGAAGCGAAGATTCCTCCAAGGATACCTCCGATAGTGAGGAATATCACTCCGATAGTGCCATAGACGATACCCACGTTTGCAGTGGAGAGCCCCAATCCGCCCGCATCTGTCGGAGCGACAAGGAAAGGATTGATCATCTTGATAAGGAATGCCTCCGGAAGTCTGTAAAGAAGCATAAATACTATTGCCAACCAAAGCCCCGGTTTCTTGAAATATGTTGCAAAAGTGCGTCCAAATTCAGAGAAGATTGCTTTTGCACTCTTGGCATTTTCGTCAGCCAAAGTAGATTTGTCCGTGGAGGGCTTAGGGATAAAGAAGATATGGTAAAGTGTTATTGCACTGAAAATTATGGCAGCAACCAGCATTGTTATCTTCCAAGAGAGCGGGATATTTCCGCTTCTGGTCTCAATCATTCCGGCGATGAACACGAGCACTCCCTGTCCGAAGATGGATGATATACGGTAGAAAGTGCTTCTGATTCCCACAAACGCCGCCTGGTTTTTCTGACTCAGCGCCAGCATATAGAATCCGTCGGCTGCAATGTCGTGAGTAGCAGAGGCAAATGCCACAATCACAAACAAAATCAGGGTGATTGTGAACATACTTATCGGTGTTTGTGTGGCTGCAATCGTTGCTGCATCGGGGCGCGGTATGGTGAGGGTGAGGAGGATGAATGCGGCAGACATCAATACCTGCATCGCAATGGTCCACCATCTTTTGGTCTTGATTATATCCACAAACGGGCTCCAGAAAGGTTTGATTGTCCAAGGAAGATAGAGCAGGCTCGTAAAGAGAGCCATCTGTCCGTTTGGAACGCCCATTTTTGTAAACATCATCACAGAAATCTGATTGACAATGAAATAGGGGATTCCTTCGGCAAAATACAGAGTCGGAATCCAGAGCCAGGGTGATTTTGTTTTAGTGCTCATAGTTTGTATAGTTTAGTATTTTTTCTCGATTTTTGAAGATGGATAATAGTGATATAGAATCTCATCATAAGAGTATCCCTTTGC
>JABUTQ010000127.1 GCA_021443605.1 Bacteroidales bacterium
TTCGCTGACGCTCAGAATGACGTATCTCATCAGATTCTTCGCTGACGCTCAGAATGACGGCCTCAGAACGACAATGCAAGTTCTGCAATCTGGACTGCATTGGTGGCGGCGCCTTTGCGAAGGTTGTCTGCCACACACCAGAAGTTCAAGGCATTATTTGTAGAGAAATCTCGACGGATACGCCCTACAAACACCTCGTCACGGCCAAAGCACTCGATAGGAAGAGGATAAACATTGTTGGCAACGTCATCTTTCACAATCACTCCGGGGGCATTGCTGAGCAATTCGAACACATCTTTCAGTTCGAAATCCTTCTCAAATTCGACATTCACGCTTTCGCTGTGGCCACCGGTCACAGGGACGCGCACGGTAGTGGCGGTTACGGCTATCGTATTGTCTCCGAATATCTTGCAGGTCTCGTTCACCATCTTCATCTCCTCTTTCGTATAGCCGTTTTCGAGGAATGAATCGATATGAGGGAGCACATTGAGATCTATCTGATGAGGATAAGCATTCGGCAGATTACCCGAAGAAATCTTGAGGCCATTTGAAGCCACAGCATTGATAAGGTCTTCCGATGATATTGAAGAGCCTGCGGCAGAAATACTATCAGCCCTCTCGCGAAGCATCTGGTTGATCCCCTTTTGTCCCGAACCTGTAACCGACTGGAAGGTAGTAACCACCACCCTCTTTATCTTATATGCCTTGTGAAGCGGGGCCAACGCCACAACCATCTGGATTGTAGAACAATTCGGGTTTGCAATAATCATATCATCAGGACACAAAGCGGCTGCATTCACCTCCGGTACAATGAGTTTCTTGGTAGGATCCATCCTCCAACAAGAGGAATTGTCTATAACCCGACATCCAACTTCGGCAAATTTGGGAGCCCACTCCTTTGATACTGAAGCCCCCGCCGAGAATATTGCTATCTCCGGACGGGCGGCAACACCATCCGCAAGTGAAACAACACTCCACTCACGCCCTTTGAATGTCACTTTTTTACCTACCGATTTTTCTGATGCTACAGGTACGAGTTCATCTACGGGAAAATTTCTTTCCTGCAACACCTCTATCATTTTACTTCCAACGAGCCCGGTGGCTCCAACTACTGCTACTTTCATATTTTACGATTTTATAAACTATTGACACACTGAAGGATATTACTATAAACGCCGCCTGCGGTAATTCTTCCGCCGGCACCGGCGCCTTTTATGAGAACAGGAGACGGATAGAGTGCCGTGCTGATGAGCACTGCCGAATCCGTACCATTGAGGCTGTAGAAAGGATGTTCAGAAGCGAGCGATTTGAGCCCGACTTT
>JABUTQ010000163.1 GCA_021443605.1 Bacteroidales bacterium
GGATGACAAATAAAAAAATAGGGTATTTCACAACACCCTATTTTCAACACATCACATTTTTGATTTTACAAATCAGATTATTTCCTTGTACTGGTCAGCACTCAGAAGTGTATCAATTTCCGAAGCATCGGAGTATTTGATCTTAATCATCCAGCCTTCACCGTAAGGGTCGGTGTTGACTTTTTCCGGCTCAGACTCGAGAGCAGCGTTGATTTCAACAACTTCTCCAGAGAGAGGCATAAAAGCAGGAGCAACTGTCTTAACGGCCTCAATATCACCGAATTTTTCTTCTTTGGCCAATGTCTCGCCCTCAGTGGGGATATCAACAAAAACGATGTCACCGAGCTCGCTTTGTGCGAAATCTGTGATACCAACAACTGCAAATTCGTTTTCAATTCTAACCCACTCGTGGTCTTTTGTGTACTTGAGATTATCAGGAGTATTCATGGTTTTATAGTTATTCTTTTAATGCCAATAAAATATTTGACTTGCAAATATAATATTTATTATAATAATTTCAAACTTTTCTTAATTAATTCCTCTAATGAGGCATCAGATTGTTGCTTTAGAACAGTATCCAGTGCCTTTTCGATGGCCGGTTTCGGGAAGCCGAGGATAGAAAGTGCAGTGGCCGCTTCCGTTCTTGCCGGGTTGGAAGACGTAGTGAGTACCGACATGTCGCTTTGTCCGCTCCCTTTAACAACCTTGTCCCGAAGCTCTATAATCAAACGTTGTGCCGTTTTTATTCCTATCCCTTTTATGCTTTTGATTTTATTTACGTCGTCTTTTATGATGGCCTCTTTGAGTTCGTCACAAGAGAGGGCGGATAGCATCATCCTGGCAGTGTTCGGTCCGATTCCGGAGACACCTATCAACAGGGTGAAAAGTGTGCGTTCTTCTTTCGTGAAGAAGCCGTAGAACAACTCTTCGTCTTCGCGAAGATGGTGGTGCAGGTAAAGTTTTACGCTTTGGCCGCTGTTTTTCTCTATTGCCGAGAAAGTCTGCACCGATATCTGTATTTTATATCCCAGCCCGGCAGCTTCAATTATCGCTTCCGCCGGATTCGTTTCCGTAAGTGTCCCTACAATATATTCAAACATATCTTTCCGTTTTATTTGCGTGTCAAAGTTACTATTAAGAGAGGGAAAAGCCAAACGAAGTTTTGTTTTTCCGAGCGTGGGCGTCATTCTGAGCGCAGCGAAGAATCTCATCGATATGCTGCTTTGCCGCAGTATGCCTTCCGCTTGGTGCGGTGAGATTCTTCGCCTTCGGTCCAGAATGACGAGGCGACTTTTCGATGAGATTCTTCGCC
>JABUTQ010000374.1 GCA_021443605.1 Bacteroidales bacterium
CAATCGAAAAGATTCTTCACTCCGTTCAGAATGACATGCCGAGCGACAGCGAAGTATCTCCCCGAAAAGCGGCAATCCTTGCCGACTACGAAAAATACATCGGCCAAATCATCGCCTCCGGCAATCCAGTGGCTATGCACGTGAAACTGAACGACTTGACCCACAATCTCAACAGGCCGAACAGCAATGAATGGTTTGCCCGGAAATATCTCCCTGCAATCGAAAAAATGAAAGCTGCCATTGCCGATATTTCAAAAGTGACTCTGTATCAGAAGCCGACAGGCACCGAAACGGCATTCTTCGCCTGCGGATGCTTCTGGGGTGTGCAACATCAGTTTTCGCATCAAAAAGGGGTGCTTCGTTCGTTTGTGGGTTATACCGGAGGCGAAGAGCAATATCCCGAGTATGATGCAGTAAGAGCGCAGAAGACCGGTCACGCAGAAGCCGTGGCGGTTGAATACGATCCGGCACAGACCGACTTCAAAACCCTATGCAGATTCTTCTTTGAGATACACAATCCGGCACAGACAGATGGCCAGGGGCCTGATATCGGGAGCCAGTACAGGAGTTGCATCTTCTATAATACTCCTGAGCAAAAATCTGTATCTGAGGAAGTTATGGAAGACTTGCGTTCAAGGGGATATGAGGTGAATACGACACTTGTCCCTGCAACCGATTTTTGGATTGCCGAGGAGTATCACCAGAATTATTATGAAAAAACCGGAGGTGAGCCATACTGCCACCTCCGGGAGAAGAAATTCTAAAATGTCTTCTCGTCGATGCGCAGGATGAAGCTTTTTGTCTTGTTTTCGGCTTTTTTCCATAACCGGAACTATCAATGATTCAGAGTTCCGGCGTTGACGACAGGCTGTATAGAGATACAAAGGTATTAAATACTCGGATATTTTGCTTTCAGCCTTCTGTCAGTATCCGGTTTCTTCCATCAGAATCATAGTGCAGATGGTGTCGAGGCACTCTTTCTCCGTGACCATGCATGAGGCTGCGATGGCGGGGATGTCGTAGTTGCCTTCAAGTGAGAGTTCGATGCCGTGTTCGTTGAACCAACGGACTATCCTCTCTTGAGAGCGGCTGAAGTTAAAGGAGAGGGGAGATTTGTTGTTTTTGATTTGCAGATACCTGGTTTCCAAAGAATTGGCCACTTTGTTTTCGTCTGCTTTGCGGATATATACAGTGGGCTTGCCGGTTTCATCGGGGGCGGTATGCGGTCTGTTGTCACTGCGGGCGATATTCACCTGCAGCACCCGTTTCCCGTGCCATTCGCGGATAATTGTGGTGTATTTGACTTC
>JABUTQ010000190.1 GCA_021443605.1 Bacteroidales bacterium
CGGACGAGGACACGGTGTAACAAGGCTTTGTTGTCTGGTTCAAATGTTAGAGCAATTGCCACTGCTACAATTGGTTACGACCATATAGACACAGATTGGTGCCAGACGGCCGGTATCAAGGTGATGAGCGCTCCCGGATGCAATTCGGAAGGGGTGATGCGTTATTTTTATACCGCCTTGCATAATCTTGCAAAAAATAAGAGTCTCGATTTGACCGGTAAATGTATCGGAGTTATAGGGGTAGGGAATGTTGGGAAAAAAGTGGTGGAAATGGGGCAGAGGCTCGGATTTGAAATGCTTCTCAATGACCCGCCTCGCGAAAGACTCGAGGGGAGCACCATTTTCACTCCTCTTGACGAACTTCTTTCAAAGTCTGATATTGTGACTTTGCATATCCCGCTTGATGCCGGAAACCGAAATTTTGCAAATGCCGATTTCTTTGGAAAGATGAAGGACAATGCTATATTTGTAAATGCATCTCGAGGTGAGGTCGTAGATGAATATGCACTGCTTTCCAACGTGGGGCGATTCGGTGGAATTGTGTTGGATGTATGGCGTAACGAACCTGTTATAAATACTGAATTACTGAATGTTGCAGATATAGCAACTCCTCACATAGCAGGATATTCGAAAGCGGGAAAAATAAATGCAACGGTTTCGGTCGTTCGTGGAATCGCTCATTTTTTTGACATAGCTCCACTGAAGGATTTTGCAATAACATATCAGGAAGATCCGTTTGACCTTGACAGTTACGATATTATGGCAGACGACAAGGCTTTGAGAGCGGCACCTGAAACATTTGAAAGATTAAGGCAAAATTATGCCTATAGATAAATTTTTAAAATTTTTTGTATCCTTTTCTTAGGGTTTGGCGTTATAATAGTGTATACTAGTTAAAAAATTATATTTCTTCGATGAAAAGAATAATGAATTTCGCGGCCATTGTTGCTGCCCTTCTTATTTCTGTTTCCCTTTACGCGCAAGGAGACCAGCCCTACAGCTGGAAGGCTTCCGTAAAGCAGAAAGACGGAAATATCTACACAATTTCGGTAAAAGGTACCGACAACAAAGGTGGATGGCACGTTTACGATCTCGGTCCTTATGATGGAGGTCCGAATCCTACCGTCCTGACTTTCAATCTGGGAGAAAATGCCCGTCTTGTCGGAAAGACGAAAGTGACGTCCAATGTTCATAAGGAATATGACACCATCTTCGCCATGGAGATTGGTACTTGTGAAGCTCCTGTATTTGAACAAGACGTGGAAGTGCTTGCTGAAACTGAGAGCACAGTTTCCGTGAACGT
>JABUTQ010000408.1 GCA_021443605.1 Bacteroidales bacterium
TCCTCATCCGCACCAATGACGCAACGGCCTATCGTGCAATGTCGGGCAAGCAGTTGACAGTCAGCTATGAATCTGAAGATGCCATAGTTTCGCAGAGTGTCACTATGCCAAACTTGCAATCGATAAACCACAAGACAGTGGATGTTGAGGTGCCGTATCTCCTATTTCAAGATTTCAGCGGGATTACGGCGGACTTTCATTCTTATGACGAGCATTCCAATTCCAATCCCGAAAGCAAATCTGGTTACGAGATTATAGCAGGCTCCGGATGGTACGGTGCCCGTGTAGGTGGTAAGGCAAACACTGCTATCAGAATAAGTGCCCATAGAGAATTTATAGCCAATTATCCTGCGCGTTGCGATTCGCCGTTTTTGACGGGGCTCAAAAATAAGGCGGGGACTAAAGCCGTAAAGCTCCGTGTCCAGTACAATTATTCTATGAATCGTGAAGAGGGGCCATTGGATATAGATTTAGTGCTGCCTCGCGTGGGACTTCAAGTGTATCTTGGATATTCCACAAAAAGTGGAGCCATTGCTAGTGGCGTCACCAACGCATTGATCAACAAACCTCATGGTACTTTTGGCGATTACAAATTACTGACCAATGAAACTGGTGATTACAATAACATAAATGAGGAAGAAGATATTATTCTTGAAAATATGGGAAATGACCGGAGGATTACTTGGAAAACCGACTGTGAGTTCAGTGGGAGTCCAACCAATAGTACCTGCCACCTCTACCTCGACAACATCAGAGTATCAATAGCAAAATAATTAAATTTAAGATATGAAAAAAACAATTAAAGCAATTGCATCGTTTCTGCTGGTAGTGCCATTGTGTCTGTCCTGCTCAAACAAGATGGAAAATGGCGGGACAATCTCATTTGAGATTTCATCGCAGAGCGAAATCGCAGAGGTCACAAAGAGTGACGTCAGCTCTTACACTAAGCTCCCTTCGGGAGACGATTTCACAATCACCGTGTTGGATGCACGTGAGAAAGAGATTTACAAGGGACTTGTAAAGAATTATCCCACGGAAAAAACGCTGCTGGCTGGCAACTACACAGTTACCGCCCAGTATGGCGACGTAAACAATGAGGGGTTCGACCTTCCTTGCTTCAAAGGCTCGGCAAGTTTTACCGTTACAGGTGAAACACATCAAGACGTAAAGATAATCACCAAGCTTGCCAACTGTGTGATAAAAGTTCTCTGCACAGACGTTTTCAAACAATATTATCCTGAATATACATTGTCAATCAAGACAGGTGCCGGAAACGTCATCGC
>JABUTQ010000148.1 GCA_021443605.1 Bacteroidales bacterium
GTGGGAATCGGCACCGATTTTGACGGAGGCGGCGGAGTGGTAAATATGGAAGATGCCTCAAAGATGAAGAATATCTCCATCGAGCTGATGAGGCGAGGTTGGAGCGATTCTGACCTCGAAAAATTTTGGGGAGGAAACTTCCTTCGGGTACTCCGGCAGATAGAAGAATATGCATTACAGAATAGATAAAACACTCACTATGAAAAGATTAACTATAATATTATCCCTGCTTGCCGTATGTTTCACCACCCTTTTCGGGCAAGAAACGGCAACGGAATCGAAACAAGCGATAGAGAACATTTTTGACAAATACAAAGCAGACAAGAATCTGCCTTCTCTGATAATGTTTACCGCCGACTGGTGCAGCCCGTGCCAGTATATGAAGAACACTGTGTTCAAAGATGAGAAAGTGGCGTCACTACTGAATGGGATGAACGTTTTTCTTGTGGATACAGAAACACTGGAAGGCGCTGAATATCAGAAGTTTTACCGCAATGCAGACAAGACCATACCATATTTTATCCTGTTTGACAAAGATAGGAAGATAGTGGCCAACCAGTTGGGCTCCAATGGCGCAGAGGAATTTGTAATCTTCCTGAATAAGGTTAAGGATGAAGAATCTACGGAGGTGGATACGATGGCTCCGCTCGATCCCGTTCAAGATCCGGGGCCAAGGGAGTTCATCCACATTACAGACCACACTACCCCATTCACTCCGAGTTGGAGCGTGACACCTTCGGCAAAACTGCTGTTTTCAAAGGTGACAGGGGATATGTATTCAAAGCTCAAGGTTGGTTTTTCAGCGGAGGTGAATGCCAACTACCACGCCGGCAGGAAGATAGACATTCTGTTTGGCGCCGGCTTCCAGCAACTTGGAGGGATAAACCAATCGGGCAAAGCACTTAATCTGCAATACGTCATCATTCCGGCAGGCCTCGATTTTCACGTTGTTGAATGGCTGAATTTCGGACTCGGATTTTACTACGGATACCGCGTGAACAGCATCACCGAAAACTTCAAACGGAGCGATTTCGGATTCAGATGCTCACTGAATGGCAGATATAAGAAATTCGGAGCCGGCATCAACTTCACCAAGGGCTTCCTGAATATGAAGGTCGATGATATCATAAGCCCGGCCACCAACCTTGCCTTCGGAGTTGGCGTTTCTTACGACTTCTAACAGTTCGTCATTCTGAGCGATAGCGAAGAATCTCGCAGAAAAGCACTCATCGTGGAGATTCTTCGCTGACGCTCAGAATGACGTATCTCATCAGAT
>JABUTQ010000311.1 GCA_021443605.1 Bacteroidales bacterium
TGCGAAGAATTTCGATCCGGCATCGGCTGCAATCATCATAATCGGCAGATAATCAGAGTGGATATATCCCATAGAGGCTATTAGCAGCATAAAATAAAAAATCAGACCTATCACCCCGAAAGTTCCTATGTGGCTGTCCTTCATTATGGCAAGAATCTTCTCCCTTTCTCCGCCACATCCCATTCCATCGCAAAAATCTGCAAGCCCGTCTTCGTGGAGGGCTCCGGTGAGCACCAATCTGGCGAGGAGAGCCAGGATTATCGCAATGAGCTGTGGGAATGCCATGGATGCGAAATAATAGACGGCCGCCATCACTCCGCCGGTAAGCCAGCCGGCAAGAGGCCACCACTCCACCACCTTCTTGAAGCAATCCGAAGGGATATTCACCCACTTGTATAACGGAATGCGGGTAAAAAACGTTATGGCTGCAAGCAATCTCTTCATTTATAGGTCCTTAGAAATATTTGGTTACCGATACCTTTTGGAATGAATCCATTTCGTTTATCATGTTTACGGCCGATTGGATAATCGGGTAAGCGCAAACCGCGCCCGAGCCTTCTCCAAGGCGCAATCCGAGGTGGAGTATCGCTTTTGCACCAAGTGCATCCAGAAGGAGCTTGTGCCCCGATTCATCCCCCTGATGGCCGAAAATAGCATATTGGAGCACGAGAGGATTGAGTTTGGAGGCAATCAGAATACAACTTGTCATAATGAATCCATCCACGATAATTGTCATCCCCAACTCTGCGGCGCGGAGCATTCCCCCTACGGCCATTACCATCTCATATCCACCGAACCACGCCATAATATCCTCTGCCGAACCATCCCCCTTGTAGTTGTCGAGAGCACGGGAAAGCACATCGTATTTGTGGCGTATCCCTTCGTTGTTCAGCCCGGAACCTGCTCCTATACAATCTTTTAGCGGAATATTTGCAAGAAGGTGCATCCACATCGATGAGGGGGAAGTGTTGCCGCATCCCATCTCTCCGAAGCTGACGATATTGCAGCCGGCGTTGAATACCTTGTCCACGACACTTGCACCACACTCGATGGCCTTGTCCCTTTCATCACCGGTCATAGCCCCTTCATGCAGGAAGTTGCGCGTCCCTTTCCGTATCTTCATATCGATGATGCCGCGGTCTGTAGGAACATCTGCATCAACTCCGGCATCGACAAGCACCAGCTTGAATCCGTGTTGGTTGCACAAGAAATTGATTCCGGCTCCGCCCCTTGTAAAGTGAAGCAACTGCTGGATTGTGACCTCTTTCGGAGA
>JABUTQ010000137.1 GCA_021443605.1 Bacteroidales bacterium
TCGGGATAGTGCAGTCCCAAATCGCCCATCACCCTGTACCAAAGATAGGGAATCATATAGCAGGTGAGGGTTGCAGTACCGGCAGGGGCTATGACCGCAAACCATTTGCGCTTGTTTTTCATATCGCAAAGACCGTAAAGAAGCCCCACGGCCGGGAAGAACATTGCCGTGCAGAGGAACAGCCAGGTAGGGGTTGCCAGATTTTTGGAGATAATCCAAGCATTGTTGACCTCCGCTCCGCTTCCGCTAAAATGGTGGCATACGAAAAAAGCGACCAACGCAGCCATACCGAAAGTACCGGTAAGGACACTGAACATCGTCCAGAAATCCTTCTTTTCGGAAGCACATTTGTTCATCCAAACAGAGGCGAGCATTCCCGAAGCCACAAAGGAACTGTGAGTAAGATGCTGTGAAAGGAACTGAAACTCAATCACTTTGGAAGAATGGAGCAATGTAAGGGCAATAAACGCACCCCATACAACCATCGTCCTCTTCAAATTCATTCCACTCCACAGACTCGCAAGAGCATTAAAGAGATATGCCCATCCGATAAGGCCAAGGATTCCCCACCAGTGAGGGGCAAAGGGCTGGCCATCCTTTCCCTTGAAGGTTACAAGCAGGAAGACAAACATCGCAGCACCGAGCGTCTTCAATGCAGGGACAAGATACTTCAAATAGCCCGATTTCGATTTTGGATATACATTCCAAAGGAGAAATATGCCAAACACCATAAGGTATGTGTAAAGACTCTTGGGATAGCCGGCGGCGGAGGCATCCAGATAGCTCGAATTCATCATAAACAATCCCATTATGATTAGGGCGGCCGTCCTTTCGAAGATATGCCACAATATCACTCCCGTATTGTCTCCTTTGCTTTTTCTCTTGCTGATAGCCAGCGGAATAGATAGTCCGACGGCAAATAGAAAAGCGGGAAATACTATGTCCGAAAAGCCCAACCGATCTTCGAAAGTATCGGCGTGTGCGAGCCAGGCGGGGATATTCGAAATTCCCGGAATATCGTTTACGAAAAGCATCAACACCATCGTTATCGCCCTGAAGGCATCGATGGCAAAAACTCTGGAATCTTTCATTCTGCAATTTTGTTTATCAATTCTGTAACTCTTTGACCTAATGATGTATTATATCCTTCGGAGAAGAATATTATCCTTCCGAAGCTGTCGCACAATGCGATAACCGGAAGGCGGTTCTTGTCTGAATTCACCCCCTCGCGGAGCATTTCGGCAACCTCGCCATCGACATCGGTGCCGTAG
>JABUTQ010000008.1 GCA_021443605.1 Bacteroidales bacterium
CCCATTGTTTCTGTGGCGATATGGTTGATTACATCGTTTATGCAACCGCCTCCGAAAGAGACATATTTTGTGAAACGCTCTTCGATAGATTTGTCGTTGGTAAACACATAGCAGGCGAGAGGCTTTGCCCGATTTATTATAAATTGCTCAACGTCAGCTATATTCTTCCAAGTCATCACGGGGAGAATCGGTCCGAAAATCTCCTCTTTCATAATGGCGTCATCGGCTGTCACGTTGTCCATGATTGTCGGCTCAATCTGCAGTGTAGCCTCATTATATCTGCCGCCGTAAATCACCTTTGCCCGGTCTATCAAGCCTCTGACGCGTGTAAAGTGCTTGATATTCACAATTTTGCCGTATGTCGGATCTTCAAGGGGATTTTCACCGTACATTTCCTTTGCAAATTGCTTGTAATAGCCGAGGAACTCCTCCTTTATGCTCTCCTCAATCATCAGATAATCGGGGGCGATGCAGGTCTGGCCGCAGTTGACGTATTTGCCGAAGCAGAGTCTTCTGGCAGCGAGCTTCAGGTTGGCCGTGTGGTCTATTATCACGGGGCTCTTGCCGCCGAGCTCCAATGTCACGGGGGTGAGATGTGCAGATGCTTTTTCCATCACCAGCTTGCCCACCGACGGGCTTCCGGTAAAGAAGATATAGTCGAATTTTTGTTCGAGGAGTGCAGTGTTTTCCGCTCTTCCGCCTGTGATTACATCCACGTGTCCTCTCTCAAATGTCTCTTCCACAATGCTTTGCACTATCTTTGAACAATTCGGTGAGTAGTTGGACGGCTTCAGTACTGCAGTGTTTCCGGCGGCGATTGCTCCAATCAGTGGCTCGAAACTGAGCAGGATAGGATAGTTCCAGGGCGACATAATGAGCACAGTGCCGAAAGGCTCCTGAATCACTTTGCTTATGGACGGGAAGTTCCCCAGATGGGTCGCCACGCGATGCGGCCGTGCCCAGCGGCGGAGATGCTTGATGATATAGCTCAACTCTCCCAACGTCATCCCAATCTCGCACATATAGCTCTCGTAAGCCGATTTGCCGATGTCTGTACGCAATGCCTCGCAAATCTCGTCTTCGTGCTTCTTGATGGCTTCGCGCAGTCTCTTCAATGCTTGGATGCGGAATGCGACATCAAATGTTTTATGTGTGCGGAAATAACCGTTTTGTGCCGCAACAATGCTTTTTATCTCTGATTCAGTCATATTCTTATATCGTTTAGTGACAAAGTTCAAAGGTAGCAATAAAATTTAAACTTGAA
>JABUTQ010000398.1 GCA_021443605.1 Bacteroidales bacterium
TTGGTAAATTATTAACATCTAAAAATTTTTTCTGTGTCTACTTTCTGCAAGCAGTACACAAGGCAATTGTTCCGGGGAAAACCCTTCTCTTTCTTGATGAAATACAGGAATGCCAAGATGCAATCATGGCTCTCCGTTATTTCAGAGAGGATATTCCACAACTACATATTATTGCTGCCGGCTCATTGCTGGAATTTGCACTTGATGAGCTTGCCACCTTCGGTGTTGGCAGGATACATTCTCTTTATATGTATCCGATGACCTTTGACGAGTTCCTCCTTGCCAATGGTCAGCAACTGCTGATAGAAGTCCGCAACCAATCTTCGTCAAAGAATCCTCTCCCGGATGCATTGCATGATAAGATGGTAGAATATTTCCGCACGTATATGATTGTGGGGGGGATGCCGGAAGCGGTATCTTCCTGGGTTGAAAGCCACGACTTCATAAAGTGTCAGGAGATACAGGATGACATACTGACCGGCTACGAGGACGACTTCCCGAAATACCGAAAAAAGGTAAATCCCGAATTGCTTCGTGCTACTCTCCGCAGTGTTGCGAGTCAGATTACAAAGAAATTCATCTATAGTAAAGTCGAGGGCGAATACAAAGCTGTAGAAGTGAAGAGAGCTTTGGAAATGTTGTACAAGGCAGGTCTTGTCATCCCGGTAACCCATACTGATGCCAATGGACTCCCTTTGGGGAGTGAATCTGATACAGGATTCCGCAAGATGCTGTTTCTTGACAGTGGGCTTGAACTTCGAATGCTGAATATGACATTGGGCAGTGTCTCGGAAATTACAAAACAGATTCTCACAGATAGCGTCACAGACCTTGTCAACAAAGGCGATATTGCTGAGATGGTTGCCGGATTGGAGATCCTCCGCAACCAGTCACCGAATATCAAATATGACTTGTATTACTGGTTGCGACAAGCGAAGAATTCCCAGGCGAAAATAGACTATATCTTACCCAAGGATGCTACCGTTGTACCCCTTGAGGTCAAGGCAGAACGACAAGGTGGTATGAAAAGCCTGTGGAATTTTATGCGCGACAAGCAGTTGACAAAGGCCATCAGATGCTCTCTTGAGAATTTCGGAGAGTTTGATTACATCGATAAAGAAGCGGCTGGTATAAAACGCCACATTATGGTGCACCCCCTTTATGCATTGTCGCAATTGTAAAAGATCGCGGGGATTCAAAGGTGGCAAAGTTCGGGGAGATCCTTCGGCTGCGCCTCAGGATGACGGGGCTGTGC
>JABUTQ010000368.1 GCA_021443605.1 Bacteroidales bacterium
GTCCTTGAGCAGAATCGCGAGATAAGTGCCGAAGTGCTTGCAGGTTACCTTCCCGCAGCCCGTGGCGAGGCTCTCCCCATCCCCGTGGGAGAAAATGTTTCCAATTCCGACTACGCAGCTGACAGGGATATCATTTTCAAGATTCTTTTGGGACTTCGCCAGGATATTGATGGAATCAAACAGGAGATTGAACAGTTGAAAAACGGCGGCTATGCCCCATCTGTCGCCCACGCTCCGCTATTGATAGATACTGTGGAAGCCCGTGAGGCCGAGCCAGACAATATAATCTCCGGGCAATCAAGCGACAAGCAAGACCTGTCTATACAAGACGCCAGCAAAGAACTTATCATTCAGGCACTTGAACGTCACGGTGGCAAGAGGAAACCGGCTGCCGCAGAGTTGGGAATCTCTGAGCGCACGCTATATCGAAAAATAAAGGAATTCGATTTGGAATGAAGAAGATACTATTGATATTGTTTGCGGCACTTGCCGTTGCGGGTTGCAGAATTTACTCATTCTCCGGCACTTCCATCAAGCCGGACGTTCACACAATTACCATAGATCCGGTTGTGAACAATGCGCTCAAGATAAATCCCACCCTTGCCAATTCCCTCACGGAGTCGTTGAAGGATAAATTCCGCAAGCTCACTTCGCTCGAAGACGTGGAAATGGACGGAGACCTTGTACTCTCAGTCAGCATAGAGTCTTACGATGTCAAGCCGGTGGCTATCACTTCAAACGAAGTCGCCGCGCAAAACCGCCTCACAGTAACGGTAAAGGTTACCTTTGAGAATGTGAAACATACCGAGGAATCGTTTGAAAACAAACAGTTTGCGGCATACGAAGACTATAATTCCGAAAACTCACTCGATGCTGTCGAGGGGACTCTTTGCGAATCGATAATAGAAAAACTGGTTGAAGATATTTTCAATGCGTCTGTGGCACAATGGTAAGGGCATCCGACATAAAGACACTTTCCTTGGCGGAGATTGAACAGCTTATCGATCTCTATCCGTGGTTTTCATTTGCCAGAAAGGAATATTTTGAGCGGATGGCTTCTATGGGACAGGAGAATACGGCCGAAGCGGCTCGCAAAATCGGGTTGTTCGTCATTTCCAGGGCATATATCAGCAGTTCCATCAAGGAGAATATTGCAAGGAAGAGCCGTCAGGCGGAAACAAGAAACGTCAACAAGCCAAAGTATGTTGTTGTCGGGGGAGATTATTTCGGCAAAGAAGATTTTGACGAGCT
>JABUTQ010000327.1 GCA_021443605.1 Bacteroidales bacterium
AATCGAACCCCTATTGCAAGAATGAAAATCTTGAGTCCTAACCGTTAGACGAACCCACCGCGTCAGTCCCTACTTTGAAAAGGGAGTGCAAAGGTAAAAACTTTTTTATGTAATACAAATTTTTCTCGTAAAAAATTACTCGTACGAGTACAGAATGGATTCTACCTGCCTGATATAAGACCGTTTGGGATATTTGGGCGCATACACGAAAGCATCCACTACAATTATATTCTCCTTAGTTTTGTCAAGGAATGCGTGTGATACGAACGGGCCGCCCATATAGTCGTTGTAGGCATCCCAAAGGCCACGGAGCTCTGCAAACTCTTTCCCGTTATAGGTTTTCATCTCGAATCCAGGAGCAATCATAGGGTTGATGATTACGTAACTCCCTTCTTTCGTGCAAGGGATATTCTGCTTCGTGAATTCATTCCTCTTTGCTGCAAGTGCCTCGGCTGTAAATTGTTCCGGCCCTGTATAAGGATATTTGTAAACGAGGATGCTCTGGTTTGTATATGTTGATTCGTACGATACCCACACAAAGTCGTCGGTTATCTTCTTTGTCGAGTAACCGGTAGGGAATTTGGGAGATCCTCCCATCAGCGCCCTTACTTGCTTGCCGGGTTCTTTCTCTTCATAGTTCTTTCCGGCTGCAAGAAGACGGTTGAGCTCAGCGGTCGATATGGATTCAAGTATCGTTTTCCCTTGTTCGTTTATCAGTTTAGTGACAGAAGCAGCGTCAGGAGCTTGAATGTATATTACAAGCTGTGGCTCTGCCCAGACATTGTATTTTACCTCAAGTGCCGGCTGAGACTTGTCTTCGCTGACATTCAGATAGATAATATTCCTGTGAGCTTTGAACAGCTTGTTAAAGGCCTTCGGCGGCACGTTGAACAGGTCGTACATCTCTTCGGGCTGGGGAAGGAAAGGGCAAACCTGTGCAAGAAGGTCTCTGATTGCAGCCCCCGGTTCCGATTCCCAAAGGGCCTTGTTTGCAACCACTTCCACTTCACCGGCCTTTCCGCTTATGGCGGGGAGTGAGTCTTTTCCCTTGTCTCCGCAAGACGTCAATACAACGGCAATCAAAGCAGTTATTATGATTCTTTTCATGATATTTATTTTAATGTATGAATAATCCTCTTATGTCGTTCCCCATTGCAAGCACCATCAATGCAATCAGCAGCACCATTCCTACGGTTTGGGCCACCATAAGGAACTTGTCTCCGGGCTTGCGTCTGGTAATAATCTCCAC
>JABUTQ010000256.1 GCA_021443605.1 Bacteroidales bacterium
TGCAGAGTCTCTTTCATATTCTGATATACAGGGGGGATAACATCCGGTGTATTGCGGAGAGACATTGCCGAAGAGAATATTCCCACATAGTCGAAAGTGTTGCGATAATATCTTGCAATGTTTGCAGCATGTCCGCCACCCATTGAAAGACCTGCGATGGCACGTCCGGATTTCTTTGCGATTGTGCGATAGTGTTTATCGACGTAATTTATAATCTCAGGGAATGAGGTTTCGAAAGTGCCGGCTGCAAACTGGCCGTTATTGAGTGCGTGACTCGGCTTGTAATATCCCCAGCTGCTTTCACCGGGGGCTGCCTCCAAATGAGGGTGTCCGTTAGGCATAACGATAATCATCGGCTCTGCCTTGCCCTGGGCAATGAGATTGTCAAGAATTACGCAGGCACGACCAAAACCAACCCACTCGTTCTCGTCTCCACCGCTACCATGCAGAAGATAAAGGACGGGATACCTTTTTTTGGGGTTGTCTTCATACCCATAAGGGGTATAGATGTTCATACGGCGATCTTTGCCGATGACTTTTGAATCATACCAGCAAGAAGTTATGCTTCCGTGAGGCACATCCTGCACTTTGTACAAATCTGCACGACCTCCGGGTACAAGGAACACGTTGTTTGTGGTCGCAAAATCGCGATATACATTGGGATTGTTCGGATCTTGCGTGGCAACTCCATCAACGACAAACATATAGCTGTAGAGTTCGGGAGCAAGAGGGGCCGTGGTAAGTTCCCAGATGCCATCCACTTCCTTCATATCGGCAAGGCCTGTTCCAACCATCCCCCCGATGGGGTTGTCTTCTACCTTGGCTACAAAGTCACCCGCAACCTGCACCTTGTGTGCTTTGGGGGCGATAAAACGGAAAGTCACGGAATTGTCTGGATTGACAACTGCAGAATTAATCTTTTGAGATTCAAAGAGATTTTGCTGGGCGAATGCGCTCCCACTTATGAGGAATGCAAGCCCGATAACTGTTAGAAATTTGTGTTTCATACTATCATCGTTTATTGTTTATTTACTTTTGTTTTCTTTGCGAATTTAATAACAATAAAATTAAACAACAAAAAATACTTTCGTTTTCTTTCGTTTTTCACAAAATAACCTTCGTTATCACTATCTGCGAGGGAGTGCGGCCGAATCACCCAAGTGGATTTTTGACTCGCCTACAAACTGTTTGACCCTCTAACATCGAAGTAAATGAGAGTTCGGATGCCAATTA
>JABUTQ010000036.1 GCA_021443605.1 Bacteroidales bacterium
GAGATAACCGGAGGCAAGCATTTTTTTCTGAAAGTTTCGTCTGTCGTAACTGCGTCCGTTTATGAGCTCGTAAAGGCGCTGCAGTTCCGTCAGTGAGAATTTTTCGTCCAGAAGCTTGAAAGCGATGGGCTCGAGCCTAAGGCGTTTCTTGATTGCCTCTCTTGCGGCATCGATAATCTCGCTGTGGTCAAAAGCCAATGGCGGCAGCTCGTCGATGATGAACCAATGCGCCCTTGCGGCATCGTCACCCGCAATCACTTCGTAGTCTCCCTTGCGCACGAGTGCATAGAATGCGATTGTGATGACACGCTCCCTCGGGTCTCGGTCAATCTTGCTGAATGTGTGGAACTGCTCGAGAAACAAATCCTTGACGTTTGTCTCCTCGAACAATTCGCGTCTGGCTCCCTCCTCGGCGGTCTCGTCCATCCTGATGAAGCCACCGGGCAGTGCCCAGTCCCCCTTGAACGGTTCTATTCCCCTTTCAATAAGGAGCAGATGCAAGTCTTTTCCGTCAAATCCGAACACCACGCTGTCTGTCGTCACGGCCGGATGGGGGTATTTGTAGCTGTAGTTCATAGCTTGTTCTATTGTGCTTTTGTGTAGATACAACACGCAAAAGTAGGATTATTTTTTGTAAAATGAAATCATAATGGAGGTTTTCACGCTCATTTACTCATAAATATTGCATTCCGCTCGTGTTTTACGACTTACAATGGCAGTGCGAATGTGACGTTCTTTCACTACTTCCCCTAATTCGCCATTCAACAGATTGACGTTTACACTGTTGAATGTGATGCCATTGTAAGTTAGCTTGGTTTCTTTTTTATTCCCCTTTCTTAAATTCTCCGTTTAAGATGCTGTCAATAACATTTTCCCAGCAGCAGTCCAATTCACAAGGGTCATCAAATGAAGAACCATGCAATTTTATAAATTCCTCTGTTATTTCATCTTTTATGAAAAGAGAATGCCCTATGCTTAAACCCACCTCTCCCCATCCTTCAACTTCACCCTTCAGTGCACCTTCCATCTGAGGGACCACCTTGATTAAATTGTCCCAGGAGATCAGGTTGTTTATGTGATAATTTGTTGAGTAAACTTTCCCCTCACGTGTAAGGATTGTTACTTCGCCGGGACAGCCCTGGGCTCCGGGTTCCTCCTCCAAAAATGCCACGATATCGAGACCTATATAATCGGCATAATTCTCATCGGTAATCACAATAGGTTCCTGTTC
>JABUTQ010000199.1 GCA_021443605.1 Bacteroidales bacterium
TATCTTTCGTCATCCTGAGGGAGCGAAGCGACCGAAGGATCCCACAGCAAAGCAAAAGCAGTGACGGATGCTACTCGGTGAGATTCTTCGGGCTAAAGCCCTCAGAATGACGGCCCGCACCAAAAAAAAACTGCCTTCCGGTGAAAGGGAGGCAGTTTTTAATTTGAAGAAGAAAATTCTATTTGTTGCGCTGGGCGTTCATCCACTCGAAGAGGTTGCTGAAGCCCTGCGGTGCAACCTGTCCACCGCCGTTGTTGCTCGGAACGGGAGCGTTAGTGTTCTGTTCCTGAGCGGCGGTGACCATATCGTTGAACACATAGCACCAAGAGAAGTGTCCGAAGAGTTTAGTGCCGGGGAAATCGTGTCCCTGAACGTTTTCGAACATACTCATCCACACGTTCTTGGCACCTGCTTCCATAAGACGTCTGTAAGTCGCGATGCAGAAATCGGCCGGCTTTACGGTAGTGTCATCAAAAGACTGTACAAACCAGATGTTCTCGTTTGCAAGTGCCTTGATGTCGTTCTCCGAGATGTTCGCGTCAGCATAGGCCTCGCAGGTAGGATATGCCGCAGCGAAGAACTTGGGATTGCGGATAAGCATATTGACCGTCATAAAACCTCCGTTTGAGCAGCCGCCGATGTAGATGCGGTCGCGATCGATGTCGCCATTGTTGGCTACATAGGCATCGATGCAAGATTTGAGCACGTCGCTATATATAGATGGAGTGCCTCCCTGGGTCATATATTCTGTAGCAGAATCCATCCACATTGTAGGACACTGAACAGCAAGTACATAGCATCCACTCTCTCCGCCTTCTGTCGTGAAATGGCTTTGGATGTCGTCACGGATGAGGGATACAACCTCGTTGCCGAGGAGCTCGATGCTCACGTCTGTGCCACCTTCGCCCATTCCGTGAAGCCAGATGATGAGGGGGTTCTTCTTACCGTCACTCTTGAGAGCCCAAGGTTCGTATGCTCCGTAGGTGAGGGTGACATTGCCTTTTTTTCCGGTATAGTTTCCGGTGTAAGTGCCGCGGTGGAAGAAATCGGCTTCAGAAAGGAAATTCTTCATAAGGTTTTCGGTCTCGCATTCGATGGTTGAAACTTTCTTCCCACCAACTTTGATGCTTTTGCCGGGCTTGAGAGCCACTTTGACGGGATATTGGTTGCTCCAGATACTCATACCCATAGGGAT
>JABUTQ010000205.1 GCA_021443605.1 Bacteroidales bacterium
GCGGGAGTGTGGGTAATGGTTTTTTGCCACTGTATTTTGTTGTGGCCGGCGTGCAGGTTTTGAGCGATGAATGTGAAGTAGTCTTGGTTGTTCTTGTTGAAGTCGCGCAGGGCGATAATCACATCGAGCAACGTGTTGTGTTTCTGCTTCTTGCCACGGCTTTCCTTTTGGTGCTCGCGGTTTTCAAGTATGTTCTCGTTGTTGGTCTGCTTGTAAACCCAGATTGTGCGGTATATCCAGATTGACAGGTTTGACAGGAAATCCCGGTATTCCTTGCAGCCTTCCTCGGTAAACTTGTCTTTGAGGTTTTTGCTCTCGAAATCGATGATATCATAGGGCGAAGCACCGAATATTGTCTCTTTCTCTGGCTCATTCTCTCCTGTCAGCACCACTTTGGGCAGGAAGAACACCACATCTTTTGCTTCCGAAGAATAGCAATAACCAACATACCCAAAGGATTGTGTCTGCTCCACTTTCGTGAACGACACCACATCTTTGAGCACATCCCGCACTGTAAGGCCTTCTCTTACCGAATAGTCGAGATTATACGGATAGCCTTCAATGAATAGCAGCATTAGTTATTGGTGCTTACAGATTCAATCAAAATTCCCCAATTTGAGTTGTTGACAACCTCTATGAATTTTTTGATGTTATCAAATTTCCATTGGTTGGAAATATATATATTCTCCCCATTTACATTCAAAGCTTTTACCCTGCCTTTCGCATCACTGCTTAAGTTGCTATATTCTGTTTCATCCGCAATAAAATTATATGGAAGAACAGGATTCTCAGCTTTAATCGTCCTCAACTCATTTAAGATATCTGTTGCATTCTTTTCTGGATGCTGACCTACATATTTTTTAATTGTCTCAAAGGGCAAAGTTCGTTTTCTATATTCTCCTTGCCCATTTATTCTGTAGGTAGAAAAGTCTTTTTGTGTTGTATTACCTTCATTTCTGCCATTTTCCTCATTGGCATCATCATCTTCTTCCTCTGATTCAGTTTCATCCTCATATTCCTCGATCGCAAGATATTGCATCATTTTTTGAAGGTTGCTTGTGCCTTCATTACCATACAATTCGGAGAATGTGAGTTCCTTGTTGTCGCTCACTTTGAAGATGTCGCCTTCGCCGTCTTTGCACACGTCGTTCCAAAGGTAGAAAAGCACTT
>JABUTQ010000188.1 GCA_021443605.1 Bacteroidales bacterium
AATGAAGAACTTGCATTGTTGCAGGCCGCTCTTGACATAGATGAGGATATCAGCAATCTCAGATACAATCAGGTGGTGATTGCCACCGATGCCGATATGGATGGTATGCATATCAGGCTGTTGCTTCTCACTTTCTTCCTGAAGTTTTATCCGGAACTTGTCCGATTGGGACATCTGTATATTCTCCAAACGCCACTTTTCCGTGTTGCAGACAAGACGCGCAACGTCTATTGTTACAGCTCATTGGAAAAGGAAAAGGCTACATCTTCACTTGGCAAGAACGCCCAAGTTACCCGATTCAAAGGTTTGGGCGAGATATCTCCTTCGGAGTTCAAGGGATTCATTGGGGATGACATCCGTCTCGAGCCGGTGCATCTCGGCCCAGAAGACTCCATTTCAGACCTGCTTGAGTTCTATATGGGTGAAAACGACAATCTTCGCCTCGATTTCATCCGAGACAACCTTCGCTACGATATCGACAACACCGAAGAGGCGCAGTAAAAAAAGACATACATTTCAAGAGAATAAAAAAGGACTCCGATTTGCGATTGAAGCAACGGAGTCCTTTAAGATTTCTATTTGCCGGGAGTGCCGCCTGGAGGAGTACCACCCGGGGTTCCACCGGGAGGAGTTCCACCGGGGCCGCCGGGATTATTGCCGCCGGGGCCCATTCCGCCTCCTGTGCCGGTTACCCAAGTGTCGGAAGAACAACTGATTGACGTGTCCCCAAATGTGTATGAACTTCCTTTTTTGAATGAAGGAGAGGAAAGAAGCAGTGTTGCACCGGTAAATGCTCTGACTGCCTTGTAAGTCAGGATTTTACTGTCGCCTTTAAGAATATACTCCTGTCCCGCCGTAAATGTGAGGTTGCTTGTAAATACGCAAGGCTGAGTGGTGGCTGATTCTGTCGGAGAAGAGTGTGTTCCGCCTATTCCAATAAGGGTTCCTCCGGTCACTGCAAAAGTATTTTGGTCACAATCAAAGCCCCCTTCCGGAGTGCCAGTGCCAACGGCTACGCACTTGCCGCCCGAAATAGTGATTGTGCCGTTTGCGTCAATCGCATCATTGCTTGTGCTGTAAGCATATAATTCTCCGCCACTGATGATTATCTCTCCGGCATCGGCCTTCATTCCCGATACGTCAATTCCCATCTGCTGTTTCTCTTG
>JABUTQ010000106.1 GCA_021443605.1 Bacteroidales bacterium
CCCAACATTAAGAGTGTCGTGCTCTACCAACTGAGCTAAGGAAGCGTTCCGTTTTGGGATTGCAAATGTAGGTCTTTTTTTTTCAAATACCAAAAATATTTGCCCAAATTTTGTTTCTTTTTCCAATTACAGGCACATTATGCCTTTATCGGAGAAAGCTATTTAAACCACGCCTCCAAATGTTTTTTTGCGAACAGATAATAGACTGCAAGTCCTATCCAGCTGGTACATAAAACGATAACTGCGCAAATGATTTTGCCGACAGTACCGATGTTCTTCTTGAAAATGTCGATTACTGCCATTATTGACAATACGACTCCGATGATATAAACTATATATGCCATAGTGTTTGAATTAGTTAATTAATTTGCGAAAGTAATGATTTTCTAATAATATCCGTATCTTATTCTGTTTTTATATATGATTTGAAAGGCTATAAGCATTGTAGTTGTTTCGGCGACCACCACAGACCACCATATCCCCTCTATTCCGAAAATCAACGGCAGCACAATGACACATCCCGCTTCAAACACCATTGTGCGGAGCACAGAGATTATAGCTGAAAGCACCCCGTTGTTGAGGGCAGTAAAAAATGCGGAAGAGAAGATATTGAATCCCGTAACCAGAAACATCAGCGAATAGATTCTGAATGCGTGTATCGTGAGTGTTAGGAGTTCCTCGTCATAGCTGACGAAGATGGAGCAAAGCTGTCTCGCAAGAATTTGTGCAATAGCTACTACAATGATTCCCCCAATGCCCACCAATCTCAATCCTTTTTGCAATAAACTTTTGAGTTCCTGAGTGTTATTTGCTCCATAATGATAACTGACTACAGGAGCGCACCCGATACCGTAACCGATAAACACAGCCACAAAAGTGAATGCAAAATACATCATTATGCCGTATGCTGCGACTCCGTTTTCTCCGGCGGCGCGAAGCAGTTGATACATATAAAGCATACTCACAATCGAGAGGGAAATCTGCATTACAAATTCGGATAAGCCATTAAAGCAAGTTTGCCCCAATGCCTTGATATCCAACATAATACTCCCTAACCGCAAAGTCATTTCGGATTTTCTCTTAACGATGAAATATATTAAAGGGACACCCCCTCCGAAAAGCTCGCTGATGCTTGTAGCGACCGCTGCACC
>JABUTQ010000067.1 GCA_021443605.1 Bacteroidales bacterium
AAGAACAAGAAACGGATGCTTCTATTTTGTTATTAATAATCAGCACGATACACCTATTTTCATAAACATTCTTGCTATAGACAATAGTGATGGTGTGAGACTCACATTCAAACCTTCGGATAATGGTGTCATCCCTATAGCTCAAAAAAGAAAACTAAAGTTGAAAGAATCAGTTTTTGCCGATATGCCGGGAATCGAATATATAGTGTTTGGGACAACAACCCCCTTTAATTCCAATAGGTTGGAAACCAATATGAATATCGATTACACCTCTGAAAAGAAACTGGATATGCTCCCGGACATTTTTATATCTTTAATAAAATGATTGACAATAAGATATTGGGAAAGAGCATCTTGCACGCATCTCTGATTACGGCATTGTCTGTTCTATGCAGCATAGGAATAAGGGTTGATCTTGACAGTATCTTTAATTACTCCTACAACATAGATTCGGATGTTACCGATTTCTATACCAGAGTGGCAGAGTCCCGTTCTGTTAAAACTCTTGTAGAAGATATCCGTTTTGTTGACATCGGGGCCGCATCCAGAGGGCAAATTGCTGAGACTTTGATGGAAATAGAAAATTTCAATCCGGCAATTATCGGGCTTGACGTGCAATTCATTGAACAACACTTTGATGCCGACGATTCATTCCTCGAAGAGGTCATTATATCAAACGACAATATAATTATCGCAACCGACGCCACAGCTGATTCGCCCCAATCTTTCTTTTACGATAAAATCCCGACATCAAGAAGAGGATTTATAAACCTTGGCGATGAAATGGAAGTAATCAGGAAATATCAGGTTAAAAGAGTGTTTGATGGCGATATTCTCCTTTCATTTCCAGCACAAATAGTCAAGGGCTATAATCCGGAAGCCTTTTCAAAATTGATGAAGAGAGGGAATGGAGCAGAATACATTAAATATCCTTCAAAGATGTTTTATGAACCATACGCCTATTTTCAAGTGCCTCAGATAGGTAAGGAGCTTACAGGCAAAGTTGTCCTTGTGGGTGACATCTTGGGAAATTCAGACGAGCATTTTACACCAATTCATCCGAGAATGAAAGGATTGATGATTCACGCCTATTCGGTGGCAAGTATTCTTGACGGCAAATTTATTAAAGTTTCAAATGGAGT
>JABUTQ010000033.1 GCA_021443605.1 Bacteroidales bacterium
TTCGAATGGTGCGAGAAGCCGGAAGATGCCGATTTTGCACTTGTACTAATAAGTGAGCCTTCTTCGGGAGCCGGCTACACCAAGCAAGATGGATATCTCCCCATCAGTCTGCAATACAGACCATATACTGCATCTACAGCCCGCGAGGTTTCAGTTGCCGGAGGCGATCCCAAGGAGAGCTTCACAAACCGCACTTATCGCGGAAAGTCGGTGAAAACCAACAACGAATGCGACCTCGATCTTGTTATCGAAACCAAGAAGCAGATGGGAGAAAAGCCGGTGGTTGTCTGCATCTCAGTCACCAGACCAATTGTCCTTGCTGAACTTGAGCCTTATGCAAGTGCTATTCTCCTCACGATGGGCGTTCAGAATCAAGCGATTATGGATATCGTCAGTGGTGCAGTCGAGCCTGACGGCCTCCTGCCTATGCAGCTTCCCGCCAACATGGAGACTGTCGAGGCCCAGAAAGAGGACGTTCCGCGCGACATGGAGTGCTACAGAGATTCCGAAGGAAACGTCTATGATTTTGCATTCGGATTGAACTGGTCTGGTGTTATCAACGACGAAAGAGTCAAGAAATACGGAACTAAGGTACTGGCAGACAACTGCTTCGGTATCATCGCCGGCAAAAAGGCCACTGCAGACGGGAGCGTGTTGTTTGCCCACAACGAGGATGACAACGGCGAGATGCTGCTGAATGTCTATAAGACAAAGTCCACCAAAGATGAGGCCGCTTGTCTTTGGTGTGAGCTTGCCGGTATGGAAGTGTCGGATTGCTTCCTGAACGAATACGGAGTTGCAGTGGCATCGAACAACTGCCCTTCGGTTGAGGACAAGGAGGATTTGACAGACGGAGGAGTGCTTTACCAATTGCGGGTAAATATCGCCAAACGGGCGCATTCTGCCAGGGAAGGAGTCAAGATTCTCGGCGAAACGGTCGAGAAATACGGATACCGACAATCGGGACGCACCTACTTGATAGCCGACTGCAATGAAGGATGGATGGTAAGTGTTGTAAAGGGCCGCCACTGGGTGGCCCTTCGCATTCCGGACAATGCCGTGATGGCTATTCCAAACAACTATATCATAGACAAAGTGAACCTTTCCGACACTCTCAACTTCTTGGGCAGCAAAGA
>JABUTQ010000166.1 GCA_021443605.1 Bacteroidales bacterium
TTTCTGATTCAGAAAAAGGAAGAGTAAGAAGTTTATAAACCAAAAAAAATCTGTTGTGCCAAACAACAGATTTTCTTTTTGTATCAAGGATATGGGGAATCCTTATTTTGCAAACTGTGCCAAAAGTTTCTCCATTACGGCATCGGCATTTTCGCCACGGGAGCCGAAATAGAATTTAATCTTGGGCTCAGTGCCTGAAGGGCGTACTGTAACGACAGCACCGTCTTCATTGAAGAACTGGAGCACATTTGACTTGGGAAGCCCAGTGGCGGCGGTATCGGTGTAGTCTATACATTTTACAACCTTCTTTCCGGCCATCTCCACCGGCGGATTCTCGCGGTAACTTTTCATCATACCGGCAATCTCCTCGAGCCCTTCCTTGCCCTTCTTGGTGACTGACACGAGCTTCTCGCGATAGATTCCATACTCTGCATAGATGTCGCCAAGATAGTCGTAGAGAGTCTTGCCCTTGTCTGCAAGCCAGGCGGCACACTCAGCGATGAGAGCACAGGTGATGGTAGAGTCTTTGTCGCGCACAAACTCACCGCAGTTGAAGCCGTTGCTCTCTTCTCCACCACCGATGAACGTCCCCTTGCCTTCGTTATTTCTCACAATTTCAGCGATATACTTGAAGCCGGTAAGAACATTGTACAGCTTGATGCCGTATTTGTCGCAGATAGCCCGCATAAGCTCTGTGGTGACGATGGTCTTTACCATATAGGTGTTCTGACCAAGTTTCCCAAGTTCGCTCCAGCGGGTAAGCAGATATGAAGTGAGGATGGAAGCAATCTGGTTTCCGGTGAGGAGAATCAGTTTCCCTTCTGCATTGCGGACAGCGCATCCCACGCGGTCTGCATCTGGATCGGAAGCGAGCACGATAGAAGCGCCGACCTCGTCTGCCTTCTCCATTGCCATCTTCATGGCTGTGGGCTCTTCAGGATTAGGAGATACCACGGTAGGAAAGTTTCCATCCGCAACGTTCTGAGCGTCAACACTATATAAATTTGTAAAGCCCATTCTCTTCAGAGCCACGGGAACAGTCTTGATGCCGGTGCCGTGAAGCGGAGTGTAAACGAGCTTGATATCTTTGTGTCTTGCAACACTTTCGGGTGAAAGGGTAAGAGTGAGGATAGA
>JABUTQ010000379.1 GCA_021443605.1 Bacteroidales bacterium
GCTGCCATCGTGATGCGCAATGCGTGGGCCGACATCTCTCTCAAAACGGAATCTGTCGTAAAGAGAGACACAACCGCCTTGGGGATAAGCATTCCTGTCAAAAAGCCGAAGGAGGTGGTAATTGTTGTAAGGATTATCGTCTTGCGCAACACCTCTTTCACACGGTCAAATTGTTTTGCGCCGAAGTTGTATCCCGCAATGGGCTGCATTCCCTGCGTGAATCCCATATTAATCATCACAAAGAGAAATCCGATTCGGTTCACGATTCCATAAGAGCCGATTGCCAAGTCTCCGCCGTGGGTGCGCAACTGATTGTTTATCAATATCACAACGAAGCACGATGCGACATTCATAAGGAACGGGGCCATACCAATTGAGAGGGAACGCCCGGCGATTTTCATATCAAAATGGAACACCTCACGACTGAAATGGAGCAGATTATCTTTATTCGTAAATATCCTCAGCACCCACATAAGTGCCACTGTCTGAGCGATTACGGTGGCTATCGCCGCTCCTCTGATGCCGAGATTCAGCACAAAGATGAATATCGGGTCGAGCACCGCATTGAGAGCTACGGTGAGAATTGTCGCCTGCATCGCCTTTTTGGGATGTCCCGAAGCGCGGAGCACTCCGTTGAGCCCGAAGTAGATATGGGTAATCACGTTCCCATAAAGGATTATCTCCATATACTCCTTTGCGTACGGAAGGGTGTCGGGACTCGCTCCGAAAAACATAAGGATGGGATCGATAAATATCAGGGCTGCCGCCATAAAGATAACTCCTATGGCAAAATTGAGCATCACCACATTGCCGAGGACGCGGTTTGCCATATAGTAGTTTTTCTGCCCTAACAACATGGAAATCAGCGTAGAAGCACCTACTCCCACAAGTGTTCCGAAGGCAGTGGAGAGGTTCATCAGAGGGAATGTGACGGCAAGGCCGGATATGGCCAAGGGACCTACCCCCTGCCCTATGAAGATGCTGTCTACCATATTGTAGAGCGACGAGGCCGTCATCGCGATAATGGCGGGTAAGGCAAACTGTTTCAGGAGCTTGCCGATATTTTGCGTACCTAATTCAGTTGGAATCATAACGCGAAGATAAGAAGCAGTTTAAAATTA
>JABUTQ010000258.1 GCA_021443605.1 Bacteroidales bacterium
TGGCAGGTCTCGGATTCAAACGCGAAGAGCTTGAACGCCCAACATCCACCTTCAGCCAGGGGTGGAATATGCGAATCGAACTCGCAAAGATACTCTTGCGAAAGCCGGACGTCCTCCTTTTGGACGAGCCCACCAACCACCTCGACATCGAATCCATTCAGTGGCTCGAAGATTATCTGCAGGGATTCACCGGCACGCTTATGCTAATTTCCCACGACCGCAAGTTCCTGGATAACTGTACAAAACGCACTGTGGAAATTACCCTTGGGCATATATACGACTACAAAGTGCCCTATTCTAAATATGTCGATTTGCACCGCGAAAGGATTGAACAGCAAAAAGCGGCATACGCAAACCAGCAGCGGATGATAGAGAAGACCGAAGATTTCATAGAACGGTTTCGTTACAAGCCCACGAAGAGCAATCAGGTGCAATCTCGCATCAAGCAGCTGGAGAAGATAGAGCGCATCGAAATAGATGAGGAGGACAATGCCGCTCTCGCCGTAAAATTTCCCCCTGCGCCCCGCTCGGGAGACGTGGCTTTCAAGGTGACCGATGCAGTGATCGGATACAACGACGAACACCCCAAGATAATTCTCCGAAACGTGAATATGGAGATTAAGAGAGGGGAGAAGGTGGCTTTTGTCGGGCGCAACGGAGAGGGCAAGACAACTATGATGCGAGTGCTCATAGACAAGCTTGAGCCCGTTGAGGGAGCAGCTGTCGTTGGACATAATGTCAAAATAGGATATTATGCTCAAAATCAAGAAGATGTCCTTGACAAGAACGATACGGTATATGACACTTTAGAGAAAATTGCAGTAGGAGAAATCAGATTGAAACTCCGTGACATTCTCGGTGCATTCCTATTCCGCGGTGAAGACATCGACAAGAAAGTGGCAGTGCTCAGCGGAGGTGAGCGCTCCCGCCTGGCAATGGCCCGCCTTATGCTCAACCCTTACAACCTGCTCGCCCTCGACGAGCCCACCAACCATATGGATATCAGATCAAAAGATGTTCTCAAACAGGCTTTGCAGAAATATGACGGCACTTTGGTCATAGTATCCCACGACAGAGATTTCCTTGACGGGCTTGTCGATAAGGTTTATGAATA
>JABUTQ010000225.1 GCA_021443605.1 Bacteroidales bacterium
GCTCTCCTTGCCATCTCGTGCGGCAGGGAGAATGGAAAGGCAATCTTGATTGGAAACATAGATTGCTACAACGGGGGAATCTTTATGCTTGTCACGGAGACTCCCGGAAAAGGAAACTCTTTCGACACCTTGGCAGTGGATCAGAAAGGTAACTTCAGAAAAGAGGTGGAAGTAGTCCCCGGATGTGGGTATCTCCTTTGGCCTGAATTTCTTGGAAACAACTCATACGAAGGGACTTACCACGTAGTGTTGACTCCGGGGAAAAAGAGTACAATCAAGATAAAAGGAACACCAGCTGCCGACGGACACATCATCACAACCGCTGAATTTGGAGGAGCCGGTGCCGCCGAAGCGGAATATCTGGTAGAAGACGCAAAGTTTACATCCCGCGATAGCCTCCACTCAGTTTACGGTGCAACACTCACATTTAAAGAATATTGCGAAGCTATAGAATCGCGTCTGGCAAAGATGGACAAACTCTTGGAACAGTGCGACGATGATACTTTTGTAGCGGCTCAGAAAGAGAAAATGAAGAACACTGCTCAAATCTATCCTTTTAATTATGCCTGGGTGCAGCGTTTTGCCGGCAACCGTATGGATGCGGATGAGGACTTTGTGAAATACGTATCGTCTCTTGATGCCAATGCCCTCGACCAGACAAGCCAGGGGCTCACTTTGGAGCGCATCCACTGGATGGCAGAATGCGAAGGTGATCCTTCATACACCACACAGTACAATATGATGAAGGCCCTTGACAAGATTGTCACAGACCAAAATGCTAAGAATGAACTCGCGTTTCAGACTATGAGCATCGTTTGCGCTTTGGGCGGATGCAACGATATAGATCAAATGTACACTTTCTACAAAAGCATCGTCACGGATAAAGATAGGGCAGAGTCGCTCTCGGAGATGGTAAAAGCCAAGGCCGAGGCTGCAAAATTCAAACATTCCATCCCTTGCGTTCTGGAGGATGTAGATGGCAATAAGTATGATTTTCAGGCACTTACCACTTGTGGCAAATATGTTTACATTGACCTTTGGGCAACCTGGTGCGGCGGATGTCTGGCAGAGATGCCCGCGTTTGGCAAACTCGTGGAGAGATATAAGGATAA
>JABUTQ010000097.1 GCA_021443605.1 Bacteroidales bacterium
CGCCGCGGAGGTTTCGTAATGGGCGAAGGCGGCGCTATGATGATGCTGGAGGAATATGAACACGCAAAAAATCGCGGAGCAGATATAATTGCAGAAGTTGTGGGATATGGCTGCACTTGTGATGCTTATCACTACACCGCCCCCCGCAAAGATGGCATTCCGGCATCAAAAGCCATCGGAATGGCTCTCAAAGAATCGGGATACACTTCCGGCAAGAGCCTCTATATCAATGCACACGGCACAGGCACCAAGCTAAACGACGCTTCCGAGACCACGGCAATCAAACTCGCTCTCGGCGAAGAGGATGCCCGCAAAGCATCCATCAGCTCTACAAAATCTATGACCGGTCATATGTTCGGAGCAACCGGTGCAGCTGAGCTGATAGCGTCAGCCCTCGCACTCAGAGACGGGTTCGTACCTCCCACCATCGGTTTGCGCGAGCCGGATCCCGAATGCGACCTCGACTATACACCAATAGTAATGAAAGAGAAGAAGTTGGATTATGCCATTTCAAACTCTCTCGGATTCGGCGGCCATAACGTATGCGTGGCCCTCAAAAAGATATAATAACCTAACATCCTAATATCCAATACTATGACAAGAGAAGAAATCAAACAGATTATTCCCCACCGCGAGCCGATGCTTCTGGTTGACGAAATCGGCAACGATGGTGAATATGCCACCGCGAAATACACTATCCGCGAAAATGAGTTCTTTACCACAGGACATTTTCCGGGATATCCGGTAGTTCCGGGCGTCATCCTTTGCGAAATTATGGCGCAAGGAAGTGTTATGGTCATTCCGGGCGAGGATCTTAAAACCCACACCACATTTTATGGTGGGCTCAACAACGTGAAATTCAAGAAGTCGGTATTTCCGGGCGACACGGTGTGCACACGCACAAAACTCAAAGGGCGTCGCGGCCCGGCCGTATTTGTAGAGTCGGTCGCCACCGTCAACGACCAGGTGGTTTGCTCCGGTGAGCTTATCTTTATGCTCGTTCCAAACGAGAAACTGAACAAACAATAATTATTGTGTCATCCTGAGGACTCCGTCCAATCGTCATCCTGAGCGCAGCGAAGGATCTCACCGAACAACATTTCCCGTGG
>JABUTQ010000178.1 GCA_021443605.1 Bacteroidales bacterium
TCGCCTCAGGATGACGCGGGTTTTTCGGGGAGATCCTTCGGCTTCGCCTCAGGATGACGGGGCTGTGCGGGGAGATCCTTCGCTAACGCTCAGGATGACACCGCAACCAGCTAATGTTGACGGGGCTGTGCGATGAGTCAGAAAATGCTGACTCCGGTTTTGTCGGTGAGGAGTTCGAGGGCTTTCATACCCACCACGGAGTTACCCTTTGGATTGAGACGGGGGCTCCAGACGGCTACTGAATATTGATTCGGACAAATTGCCGCAATGCCGCCACCAACGCCGCTCTTGCCGGGGAGGCCCACTTTATATGAAAACTCACCCGCTTCGTCATAAAATCCGCAAGTGAGCATCACTGCGTTCATCCTCTTTATCTGCGAAGTGGTAAGCTGGATTCCCCCAACATCAAACGGCTCGGCGTGATTTGCAAAATGCGAAAATGCCCCACAAAGCTCGCGGCAGCTCATCATCAACGAGCACTGTCTGAAATAGAAATGGAGCACGTCCTCAACCTTATTATTGATGTTGCCGTGATATTTCAGCATATTCGCGATGGCTGCATTCAGATATCCAGTCGATTGTTCTGAGGAGGCAATCGCTTCATTATAAGACACTTCTGCGCCGCCGCACAATTCTCTTACAAATGATAAATAAGATTCTTCGGCATTGGGAAATTCTGACAGAATAATATCACTCACCACAAGCGCCCCTGCGTTTATAAGAGGGTTGCGAGGCCGACCTTTCTCCATCTCCAATAGAAATATGCTGTTGAAAGCATTCCCTGAGGGCTCCACCCCAACCCGCTCCCACACCTTCTTGCCAATCTTTCCAAGGGCCATTGCCAGCGAGAGGACCTTTGATATACTTTGAATTGAAAACCGTTCATCACTGTCTCCAAGACAATATTCCTTGCCCTTCAGAGTTGTGAGGCAGATGCCGAATTTGTCGGGATTTACGTTTCCAAGCTCGGGGATATATGTCGCCTGAGCCCCCTCTTTTGAGAGGTATTCCGTCTCTTGGCGGATTTCTTCCAGAATCTTTTGATAGTTCATAATTCCTCCGGTAATATCTTTCAAAGATAAGAATCTGATTCAGAAAATACAAGGA
>JABUTQ010000385.1 GCA_021443605.1 Bacteroidales bacterium
TTGCTGTATTTGGGTGTGAAACCGAACACGTCTTCGGGAGTCTCACCTGATGATTCCCCTGCCGAGTAAGTGGCACCACCGTTTCCGCCACCGGCAGACAAAATGAAATCCTGGGTATTCATCGGAGGAAGATATCCTGACAGAGCCTTGAGGGGAGCTCCCCACATTCCGGGAATCATATAGACAACAAACGAGAACACTACTATTGAAAGGGTGAGTCTTAAAACTGATATATGTTCTACCGGAGAATCGAATTTGAATTTGAGTTTACCGAGGAGGTAAAAACCGAGCATTGCAAATACTACTATCCAAATTGCAAGATATACTTCACGATCGAGCAATCCCCAATGATAAACCTGGTCTGCGACGCTGAGGAACTTGAATCCGAGAGCAACCTCTATAAAGCCCAGCACCACCTTCACAGAATTGAGCCAACCGCCTGATTTAGGGAGTTTTGAAAGGAGTGACGGAGCAAATGCGAAAATTGTGAAAGGGAGTGCGAATGCCATAGAGAAAGCGAGCATCGTGATGATGGGGCTCCACACGCCGCCTGAAGTCGATTCGATAAGCACCGTACCCACAATCGGACCAGTGCATGAGAATGAAACCAGCACGAGGGTAAGTGCAAGGAAGAACACTCCACCGAGGCCACCTTTTTCAGATTTTGCATCGGAACTGTTGACCAACTTCGAAGGCATCGTTATCTCAAATGCCCCGAAGAATGAGGCTGCAAATATCATGAATATGATGAAGAACAATACGTTCGGCAACCAGTGCGTCGCAAGCCAGTTGAAGATGTCGGCCGTAACGGAATCACCTCCAAACAAATAAGTTATGAGGATAAGGATTGCGATTGGCAGTGTGTATAGCGCCACGATAAACAGTCCGAAGAAAGATGCCAGGACTTTCCCGTGTCCGCTACCCTTTTCTCCCTGGTTTTTCTTCAGGAAGAAACTTACGGTCATAGGCACCATCGGGAACACGCAAGGGGTAAGGAGCATCGCGAATCCCCATCCTATTGCACTGAGAATCAACCCCCAAAGAGATTTCTTACCATTATTTGAGCCTTCGTTGTTTTCCGGCTCGGTTTGAGCGATGACTGTCTG
>JABUTQ010000026.1 GCA_021443605.1 Bacteroidales bacterium
GGACAAATTGTTGCGAGAAATTTGGAGGGAGAGGAGCTTGAGGCAAAAATTAAAGAACTGTTAAACAAGTGATTATGAAAATAGTATTTCTTGATGCCAATACAATCGGCAGCGATGTTTCCATTGAGCCAATCAGTTCATTGGGAGATTATAGTTCTTATGAAAGTTCAACTTATAAAGAGGCACTGGAGAGGGTAAAAGATTGCGAAGTGTTGATTATCAACAAGATAAAAGTTGATAAAAACCTTATCGACAATGCTCCGGCACTCCGTTTGATTTGCGAGGCAGCCACAGGGACAAACAACATCGATGTCGCATACGCAGTTTCAAAAGGGATTCCCGTAAAGAACGTTGCAGCCTATTCCACCGAAAGTGTCGTCCAGACAACGTTTATGCACATTCTTTCGCTGGTTGGAAAATCTACCTACTTCGATGATGTGGTAAAGAGCGGAGAATACAGCGCAAAAGATTGTTTCACAGACGTTTCCAATATTTTCTATGAGCTATGTGGCAAACGCCTTGGAATAATCGGAATGGGAAATATCGGCAGCCGTGTGGCACAGGTCGGGACAGCTTTCGGGATGCAAGTGAGCTATTATTCCACATCCGGAACTAATCATTGTAAAGATTATCCCGCGGTATCGCTCGACAAGCTTCTCGAGCAGAGCGATATCGTCTCAATTCATGCCCCGCTGAATGATAAAACAAACAATCTCCTGACATACAGTAAATTGTGTATGATGAAAAAGAGTGCTTGCGTTGTGAATATGGGGCGTGGGGGCATCGTGAACGAGGCAGACCTTGCAAAGGCCTTGGATGAAGGAGTCATTGCAGGAGCCGCCACGGACGTTTTTGTGAAGGAACCGATACCTGCAGACCATCCCTATCTGGTGATGAAACACAAGGAGCGGATACGTCTCTCTCCCCATATAGGCTGGGCTTCGGCTGAGGCGAGAGTCCGCCTTTTGGAAGGGATTGCTAAAAATATCAGAGATACATTTGAGTTGTAGGAAAATTTGTATCTTTGCGTTTTGGAAAATCATCATTTAAACCGATATGATATATACACACGAAGTGCAGCAGATGTGCTGCGTTAAGA
>JABUTQ010000367.1 GCA_021443605.1 Bacteroidales bacterium
CATTTGTAGTCAATGTGTTGCATAATTACCGTCTCTTGGATGCTTCAAATGTTGCGGCTACCGGCGAGTTGGCACTCATAATGAATGGGGCTGCAGCTGAGTACTATCTCTACGATGGGGCCACAAAGATGACTTCATACGACCTTGATATTGAGGGAGAAGGAGAAATCGTCACCGTTTCAAAGAGCAGCGCTGGCAAAATCTCAATCGCCACTTCAAAGATTGGAGAGACCGTCCTGAAACTCTCTTACGATACTTTCAGCCATTCGTTTGCAGTGACGGTGAGTGCACGCCAATACACTATGAAAAACATAGCCGATGCCTCAGTTGTAACAAGCGAGAGCACTATCTCTCTTTGGAAAGGGAAGAGCGTGTCGTTGCGTGCATACGACGGCAGCATCGAAATCAAAACTAAAAAATATACAGGAAGTGCTGAAGATGAAGGTGCTGTGGTTGTAGATGCAAGTGGAGACTGTGTCAAGATTACAGGCCAGGCAGGTGGCTCCGTGTATGTTAATGCGGCTTATGCCGACGAAGCCGGAAGTATCAAGGTAAAGGTAAAAGTAAATGTGTTTGGAGAGCCGGTTATCACGGCACACCCTGACGAAGAGGTGAAGGTATCTGAAAACGGCACAGCCACCCTTGCCGTTATCGCAAGCGGAGAGGAGCTCTCATACCAATGGCAGAAGGCTACATCATCCGGTACATTCTCGAACATCTTGGGAGCTACAGAAAATAGTTATTCTTTTGCCGTACCTATGTCGGTCAATGGGAATCGTTACAGGTGCGTTGTTTCCAACCCTGCCGGCAGCACTACCTCAAAAGAGGCTGTCATAAAGGTGGTTGCGGGATTGCCGAAGATTACGAAACAACCAGATTCTGAGCTCAAGGTGGTTGGTGGATCGGCATCTTCCACTGTAGAAGTGAGTGTCCAGGCAACTTCAAGTGTGACAATGAATTACCAATGGGTGTGGAGCTTGGATAATACAACCTGGTATGTCTATTCGGATAAGACTGCCGCGACAATTACAACTACCGGAAATTGGATTACAGATGCATTAAACAACGGATATGTCTTGTTGCGTTGCAAAATAAC
>JABUTQ010000389.1 GCA_021443605.1 Bacteroidales bacterium
GAATCGGGCAGAACCACCACCCTCGGGCGTGGCGGAAGCGACTATACGGCATCAATCCTCGCTGCCTCAATCGGAGCAAGAAGGCTTGAAATTTGGACCGACGTCTGTGGTATGATGACAGCCGACCCGAGAATTGTTCCCGAAGCTATGACAATCGAGCATATTTCATACAGAGAGGCTTTGGAACTGTCTCATTTCGGAGCGAAAGTGGTTTATCCCCCCACAATACAGCCGGCAGTGCGCAAAAGCATCCCCATCCTTGTGAAAAATACATTCGACCCAGATGGGAAAGGTACCCTCATTGAGCGTAATCCTCCTCATTCACAGGGTATTATCAAAGGTATATCAAACTGCGACAAACTTGCTATCCTGTCAATGGAGGGGAGCGGGATGGTTGGCATCCCCGGCTATTCGAGCCGTCTGTTTGATATCCTTTCGAAAAATGAGATAAATATCATCCTCATTACTCAGGCTTCGTCCGTGCACACGATGCTTGTGGTGATTGACGAGAAGGATGCCGCAAGGGCGAAAAAGGCTGTGGATGAGCGATTTGATTATGAGATAAAATTGCACAAACTTGAGCCGCTGAAGGTGGAGAAAGGGTATTCCCTCATCAGTATTGTTGGTGATGATATGAACAACCAGTCTGGTGCGAGCGGCAGGATGTTCCGTGCTTTGGGGCGTGCCGGTGTCAATATCCGTGCAATTGCCCAGGGCTCTTCCGAGAGGAACGTCTCCACAATTGTCCCTACAAGTGACATCAAAGCCGGTATCAAAGCCATTCACGATGAATTCTTCTCTGCCGGGAAAGCCCCTGTAAATCTGTTCATTGCAGGATATGGCGTTGTGGGGAGCGAGCTTGTGAACATCATTAAGGCAGACAAGAGCTCAAATATCAACGTTGTGGGAATATGCAACACAAGATTGAGTATCATCGACAAGAAGGGATTGAATCTCGATGAAGCAGGAGCAGCCTTGAAGAGTGCAGAGGGACATATCAATATCATAGACTTTGTGGATGAGGTTGTGAATATGAATCTCCCCAATACCACTTTTGTCGATTGCACAAGCGA
>JABUTQ010000082.1 GCA_021443605.1 Bacteroidales bacterium
TCTTCACTTCGTTCAGAATGACAGCCCGTCATCCTGAGGGCTTCGCCCGAAGGATCTCCCCGAACAGGAGAGTACTATTCCGCAAACATCACGCTCTCAATATCTTTGAGGAGTTTCCATCTGTCCCAGTCGGGGCGATTCGCGAAAATCACGATAAAAATATTCTGCTCCGGATAGCGGCAGACAAGCGCCTTGAAGCCGCCATTGTCCCCCGTATGATAAATTTTCTTGGGCGAATCCGGCGTATTGTCTATAAACCAGCCGTATCCGTATCCCGTGAAGGGACGATTTTGGTATGAACTGAATGTGCTTCCGCTCACATCCGTATGGATACTTTGTGCATTATCGCGGCTTTGTGCACTCATTACCAGATTGTTGCGTAGAGCTTTTTCCCATAGGACAAACTCGTGGGTGGAGCTGTAGATTCCGCCATCTGCCTTGGTCGCAAAGAAAGTCTCCTCCCCATAGTCATATTCGTACCACTCTTTATTCTTGTTCTCAGTTTGATTCACCGATGCTGCCGTTGCACTTTGAGGCTTATCATTATCTTCATCAGACACCGAAGACGACTCATAATCATAACAATGAGCCATATTCGGAATTATCTTGTCTGGAGAAAAATAGAGTGTCTCTTTCATTCCTGCAGGATTAAACACATTCTCTTTCATATACTGCTCAAATGACATCCCCGTCAGATTCTCTATCATCAAATAGAACAGATCGAATGTAGGATTCATATACTCATATTGTGTTCCCGGTGTAAAGTGCAGAAAATCAAGATTTTCCATATACTGTACCGATTCCCTGTCGGTGCAGGTGAGGGTAAATTCCCGATTGTCTCTCGGGCGAGCATCAGGAACTCCGGAACAATGGGAGAGGAGCATTCCAAGTGTGATATCCTTCCAAAAATCGGCCTTGAAATTCGGAAAATACTTGCTTACGGGGTCATTGAGCGTGATAATCCCTTTTTCGCACAATTGCATTGCTGCCGTTGCCGTAAACTGTTTGGAAATGGAGGCCACGTTGAAAAAGGTGTTTCCGTCAATCTTTGCCTTGGTTTCAA
>JABUTQ010000048.1 GCA_021443605.1 Bacteroidales bacterium
CTCCCGCTCCGATGCTCAAGTTTCCCCTTGTCACCATACACGATTTTGTCTCTGCCCACGAGATTCTCTGTCGTCACCTTGGGATAGAGAGTATAGATATGCTGGTAGGTGGCAGCAACGGAGGCTTCCAGAGCATCGAATGGGCGGTAAGCAACCCCGGCTTAATCAAGAACCTTTGCCTCCTGGCTTCAAGCGCAGTGGTAAGCCCTTGGGTTACAGCCACATTGGAGGCTCAAAGGATGGCAATCGAGGCAGATGCATCTTTCGTTGAACAGAAAAATCTGCACGGAGGGGCTGCCGGTCTTGCTGCAGCGAGGGCAATGGCGCTGACCACATATAGAAATTACGACGGATATCTTAGGACCCAGAAAGAGCCTGATTCAGACTTCCTGAAGGCAAATAGGGCATGCACATACGAGAGATACCAAGGGGAGAAGCTTGTGCGTCGTTTTGATGCCTATTCATATTATAGTCTGGCCAACAGCGTGGATACCCACAATATCGGACGAAACAGGGGAGGAGTCGAAGCGGCTTTGGCAAGGATAGAGGCAAAGACATTGTGTGTCTATGTTGACAGCGATATCCTATTTACCCGTGACGAAAGCGAGAGGATTGTGGCCGGTGTGAAGAACGGAGTGCTCGAGGGAATCTCGTCTGATTTTGGGCACGATGGATTTTTGCTTGAATATGAGCAGATTGCAGCTGCAATCAAGAAACATTTTCCATTTATGAACAATTAAAAACTAAATAATATGCAAGTACTGAAATTTGGTGGCTCAAGTGTGGCCAATGCCGCCAACATGAGCAAAGTTGTGGATATTGTAAGAAAAGCCCTGAAAGAGGACAAGACACTTGTGGTGGCTTCGGCCATCAGTGGAGCGACCGACAGATTGATTGAGATCGGACGCCTTGCCGAAGTGGCAAATCCTAAATGGGAAACCCTTGTAAATGAGCTTGAAAGCCGTCATTATCAAATAATTGACGAGCTTCTGCCCCATGACTTCGCAGTATCTGCCAAGGAGACTATCGGCAAACTTTTCGCCGAGTTGAAGAGTAT
>JABUTQ010000018.1 GCA_021443605.1 Bacteroidales bacterium
GGACGCCCGATCCATACCTGAGGGGCATACGATGAGATTTTGAGAAGTTCCGCTATTGTGGAGGCCACATCATACTGCATCATACTCTCGCTGAATTCCCCGTTGGCCGGAATCCCTTTGCCGCAGATAACAAACGGAGTTTCCATCTCCTTCATAGACTTTCCGCCGTGGCCCTGGTTATATCCGCCGTGATCGGAAGTTACGATAAAGACCGTATTTTCGTAGATTCCTGCATCTTTTGTAGCCTGAACTATTGTTGCGACGCTATTGTCAAGCTTTTTCAGCATCTCGTTATATTCAGGTGTTTCCCAGCCGATAGTATGGCCAACGTAGTCAGGATTGTTGAAGCAGCAGGCCAGCAGGTCAGGTTTTGACGATTTGATGTATTCTGCAGCCATTACGCTGAGTTCCTCCGGATTTGAGTGATGGTCGATTGACTGTGCCACGTGGCTCAGTGACAGGGTGTCCACCAAATATTTGATACCATCCCAGTCATACAGCACCCCAATTTCAGCCTCCGGCCTTGCATCGCGCAGAATCTGGAAGATAGTAGGGAAAATCCCGTTCTTGAGAATCACTCTTGAAGGGAGTTCCGGGGTCTTGGAGCCCCATTCGGTATATCCGTGGAGTTCAGGCCCGGCGCTCATAAACATCGAAGCCCAGTTGACTGCACTTGAAGAAGGGAGCACAGTACGCTTCTGCATAGTGTATGTTCCGGCATCCATCAGAGCCTTGACATTAGGCATCAGTTCTTCATTGAAAGTGTAGCTGGCCAATCCGTCGAAGCCTATGAAGATTATGTGGGGAGTGTCTGTCTTTTTGCTGCAAGACAATGCCGAAGCCGCAACCATTACGATTGCCAGAAGGGAATAGATTGATTTTTTCATAATTATGGAATTAGGGGTGTAAAGTTACCACGAAATCTCAAGTTTAGCAAATGCAGGAGAGACGCAAAAAAAGAAGCCGTCATTTCTGACGGCTCTAAGAGCGGAAAACGAGACTCGAACTCGCGACCCCGACCTTGGCAAGGTCGTGCTCTACCAA
>JABUTQ010000302.1 GCA_021443605.1 Bacteroidales bacterium
GTTATTTCCCAGATTCCGTTTGCACCCTCTTTCATGTCGAGAGGCATCGGGAAATTGAAAACACCTTGGGGAGTCTGTATCTCTTTAAGCGGACAAATGTCGCCGGAGAGCTGTACGGATACGGCCTTGGGAGCTCTGTATCTGAAAGTTATGCTTCCATCTCCGTTAAATTGTGGAGATACTACAACGGGGCCGCGCTGAAACTGTGCGAAAGATGTGATTGCAGTCATAACGCAAAGGAATGTGAGTAAAAGCTTTTTCATGATGTAAAAAATTTAGCAGATTTTATGCAAAAATAAGTATTTTTGTCGTTTGAATAGTATTCCTTCGTATATGAAATCAACAAATATCAAACAAAGATACGAACTGCTTGACGGCCTTCGCGGCGTTGCGGCACTGATGGTAATTATCTATCACGTATTTGAATGTTTCCCGATGGAAACCTGGATTATTGGGCACGGATACCTCGCCGTCGATTTTTTCTTCATCCTTTCGGGATTCGTGATTGGCTATGCTTACGATGACAGATGGGGAAAAGGGGGGATGACTTTCGGGCAGTTTGCAAAGCGCCGTCTGATTCGTCTCCATCCGATGGTGGTTTTCGGTGTGGTTATCGGCCTGGTATGTTTTCTGATTCAGGGAGCCGAAGGATGGGATGGCACCAAGGCAACCACCTCAGCCATAATGATTTCCACTCTATTGGCTTTATTTCTGATTCCGAACGCACCCGGTGGAATAGGTGAAGTTCGCGGCAATGGCGAAATGTTTCCCCTCAACGGGCCGCACTGGTCTCTGTTCTTTGAATATATCGGCAACATCCTCTATGGATTGTTGATACGCCGTTTCTCAACAAAGACTCTGGCAATATGGACCGGAATCCTTGGAGTATTCTTTGTTCGGTTTTTCCTTTCAGACCCGGCCGGCTACGGCAATATCGGTTATGGCTGGACATTGGCAGACAACGGATTCATTGCGGGGCTGCTCCGTATGCTCTTTTCGTACAGCATAGGACTCTTGCTGTGCAGAGTGTTCAAGCCC
>JABUTQ010000353.1 GCA_021443605.1 Bacteroidales bacterium
ATGAACGTTTGCTACAACGACGAGCAACTGGAAACTTTCCTCAATATGGCCACAGAGGTGAGCAAAGATTATCCCGTAGTGGTTTCTCAGTTTATGCAGGATACCAAAGAGATCGAATTTGACGCAGTTGCAGACAAAGGCGAAGTTGTGGAATATGCAATTTCAGAGCATATCGAGTATGCCGGAGTGCACTCAGGCGACGCCACTATGGTATTCCCCGCACAGAATATTTATTTCTCCACTATCCGCCAGATCAAGAAGATAGCAAGACGAATCGCTGCAGAACTCAATATCTCTGGCCCTTTCAACATCCAGTTCCTTGCCAAGAACCGCGAGGTGAAGGTAATCGAGTGCAACCTGCGCGCTTCCCGCTCGTTCCCGTTTGTGAGTAAAATTCTCAAACGCAATTTCATTGAGACAGCGACAAGGATTATGCTTGACGCACCTTACACGATAGGAGACAGAAGCGAGTTTGACATCGACCGTATCGGCGTGAAAGCCAGCCAGTTCTCATTCAACCGACTGAGCAATGCAGACCCTGTCCTGGGTGTAGATATGAGCTCGACCGGTGAAGTGGGATGCCTCGGCGACGATATGAACGAAGCTCTTCTCAATTCAATGATTGCCACAGGATATCGTCTTCCCAAGAAGAATATTCTCCTCTCTTCTGGTGGAGCAAAGGGTAAGGTACAGCTTCTTGAGCCGGCTCGCGAGCTTGTCAAGAGCGGATTCGAACTCTATGCAACTGCCGGCACCGCTAAATTCCTTAAAGACAATGACGTACCTTGCACGGTGGTCAGCTGGCCTGATGAAGATGGTGAGAACAAGATTCTCGAGATGATTTCGGGACATAAGTTCGACCTTGTGATAAATATTCCAAAGGATCAGACCAAGCGAGAACTTACAAACGGATACCACATCCGCAGGAATGCAATAGACCACAATATCCCTCTGATTACCAATGCACGCCTTGCCAAGGCCTTCATCGAAGCCTTCTGCGCCTTGAAGGAAGAAGA
>JABUTQ010000346.1 GCA_021443605.1 Bacteroidales bacterium
ATTCCCGACAACTGGGATCATCAGCTCCTCTACAACGTGCCCCTTGACGATATGATGGCAATCATCGACAACGCATTGTCAAACGGATACACCGTAGCTTGGGACGGCGACTTGACAAAGGGTGAGTTCAACCACAACAGAGGCATAGCCATCTGCCCAGAGCCGAAAGACAAGGAAGAAGCAGCAAAGCTCGAGAAGATATTCCCCGACAGAGTTGTAACTCAGGATATCAGACAACAGGATTTCGAGACTTTCAAGACTGTTGACAGCCACCTGATGCACCTCACCGGCCTCTTCAAGGACCAGAACGGAAACCTCTTCTACAAGACCAAGAACTCTTGGGGGCCCGGCCGCAACGAAGAGATGAAGGGATATCTCTATATGAGCAATGCCTATTTGAGAATGCGTACCGTAAGCATCCTTGTGCACAAGGACGGCATTCCTAAGGAAATCCAGAAGAAAATGGGTATCAATTAACAATCAATCAACATCTTAAGAATATAAGGTTTATAAAGCGATTTAATAAATCTACTTTATAAACCTTATATTTTAGAAGCTATAATCATCGACCAATTCAAAATGAAAAAACACATTCCGAATATCATTACCTGTATGAATCTGACCTGCGGCACGGCGGCAGTTATTCTTTCTCTTTGGGGCTATCTGCCCGCAGCGTTCCTTTTTATGCTGGCGGCATCGTGCTTCGATTTCTGCGACGGCGCGGCGGCAAGGCTGCTCAATGCATATTCGGATAAAGGCAAAGAGCTTGATTCTCTGGCAGATATGGTAAGTTTCGGCCTATTGCCGGCGGTAATGCTCTTTACTTGGTATTATAAAACCAATACCGATTATCCATCAGTTCTCGCATTCGTCGCATTGTTGATAGTTCCTTTTTCTGCGCTGCGGCTCGCCAAATTCAACATCGATTCACGACAAACGACAGATTTTCTTGGGGTGTCAACCCCTACAGTGGCCTTGTTGAGTGGCTCTCTTGTGTGCTACGGAGC